>JAXHTA010000044.1:0-13435 GCA_034190285.1 Thermodesulfobacteriota bacterium
AGTTCATAACGCTTTAGATTAGGTCAGCAAGAGACGTCAGGACATTTTCAGGGGTGAAAGCGTATTAAACATACGGTGAAATCCTGAAAATGGCGTAACGTTTCTTGATGGCCTGATATAAAGCGAGCGTAGCGTTTTTGGCCCAAAGATTTATGCAACGTTAAGGTTGCTATAGAATCGTCCTTTCTCTGTGAATGTGATGTATCTTTCTGAGCTGTATAATTCACCTTGACCAAAAGCATTGAAGGCCTTTGTCTGGAGTGCTTACTTCAGCTCGAAACGAACAGGAACCTTAACCCACATTTCCACCTTCTTATCTCCTCTCACCCCCGGCTCAAATTGCCACTTACTCACCGATGTCTTCGCAGCCTTGTCCAGGAGAGGGTAACCACTGGACTCAAACACACGTAGTTTCTCCACAATCCCCATCCGGCCAACCAGTACGTCCAAGACAACGGTGCCCTGGTAGCCCATCTTTTTGGCCAGCCTGGGATATCTGGGGGCGGGATTTCTTCGATAGGTGGGCCCGGTTTGCCTGAGAACATTGGTAATCCGGACTGGTGGTGTCAGGACCTCTTTTTCTCCCGCATCAAGGCCTTGTTCCTGCGGGGCCTGTTTGGTTGAATCAGGCAGGTGATCAGTCGATTCCTGCACAGTTTCAGGCTGTCCTTGATCAGGGGCAGGGGCGAGTTGGGATAGGGACTTGACTGGCTTCAGGGGCTCCGGAATCTTTTTTTGAGGACTTTTCCCTGCAGATCTCTCTTGCTTATCCTTTTTCGGGACGTTTACGCTTTTTTTTGAGGAGATTTCAGGGCTTCTGGGCTCATTGTAGGCCAGAGTCATGGTAACCGGGCGGGGTTCTGCCTTTTCCAAAATTTTTTGCTTAAGCCATTCGGGCTCCGCAACTAAAAAAGACCCGTGAATTGCCAGAGCCATTGCTGCAGCAATCAGTAACCTTTTCACAACTATTGATCTACCTCCACCTGGAGGGAAATTCGAGCAAGCCCGGCCATCCTGATCTGATCCAGGACACGGAAGAGACTCTGGTAGGGTAGGTCTCGATCAGCAAATAGAAGGACTCCAGCCCCCCCGCCTGATTGGGACTTTCTCTTCAGTACATTGGCCAGCGATTCCAGCGATACCCGTTTCTCGTCAACATAGATGCCTCCATCGGGTTTTACGGTAACGGACAAGGCCTGATGCTTGTCAATTTTGGCAGTGGACGAGGCGGGAAGTTCCACGGACAGCCCCCGGTGCACGGCCATGGAGAGCATGGCATATATAAAAAACACAAGGAGCAGGAAGACGATATCTATCAAAGGAAGCATCTCAATGCGGGCCTTTTTTCCTGTTTGTATATTCACTCTCATGCCTGCATTTCCTCCTTTTCATTTGGTTCCCGGGCCAGTTTTTCATAGACGATCTCGAGGCTGGTAGCGTATTTTTCAATGGTCGATGCGGCGTTTTGCACACGGGCATTGAAGTAGTTGAATGGAAAGACCGAAAGAATCGCTATACCGAGACCCGTGGCAGTTGTGATCAATGCCTGGGCGATCCCGGCGGTTACGGCCTGTGGATGCTCAATGCCGCTGGTTCCCAGAAGCTCGAAAGAGACAATTATGCCTATCACGGTTCCAAAAATCCCAAGGAGAGGCGCTACTGTGATTATTGTGTCCAGAGCGCCGATAAAACGACTCATGCGCTTGGTTTCTTCGGACGCAGCCGATTCCATTGCCTTAGTCATGGAAAATTCCCTGTGGAGAATGCCGCTCACCAGGATTCTGATCACATAATCATTTGATTCCGCCACCTGTTCCCTGACCGCCTCCCAATCCCCTTTTCGGCATAGCTCCAACACGTAATCCACAAGCGGCTGGTTCCGCCTCATATCCTCTCTGATCCAGAATAGCGCCCGCTCTATCACCACGGTCAGGGCAATGATGGAGCAGGCAAGAAGTGGATACATGACAGGGCCGCCCTTAACAAAAATATTCCACATGTTTTATTCCTCTTTTTAGATCAAGCTCACTCGCGGGCTCTCGGTGACAGGATTCTTATCCACGAAAACAGGGCAAGCATAAACAGCCTCAACATTAAGGGCCGTAATCACCTGGTCAGGTACCCCGGTAGAATAGACACGGCCCTCCTTTAACATAACTATTCGGTCGCAATATTGGGACGCCAGGTCGATATCGTGGGAGACTACTAATACGCTCAATCCCCTGTCAGAGGTCAGAGAGGAAATCAGATTGAATATATCCCTCTTAAACCGCAGATCAAGAAAGGAAGTCGGTTCGTCAAGCAGAATAACGGAAGGCTCCTGAGCAAGGGCCCTGGCTATAAGCACCCGCTGTCTCTCGCCGCTTGAAAGCTCGTGTATGGGCCGTTCTGCCAGCTCAAGACAGCGGGTGGCCTCAAGGGCCCTTACTGCCACATCCATATCGCGCTTACCCTCGAACTGAAACCGACCCAAATGGGGAAACCGACCCATTAGGACCACCTCAAGGGCGGAAAAAGAGAAACGGAAATGGTTTTCCTGGGCCACCATAGCCACCTCTCTAGCGAGGGACCATCTGCTATAGGTGGTCACGGCCTTGTCTTTCAGAAGCACCCGGCCTTCCTGGGGAGTTAGGATACCATCAATTACCTTAAGAAGCGTGCTCTTGCCGGATCCGTTGGGACCCAGGACCCCAAAAAGCTCCCCCTGCCGGATATCAAGATCCAGGTCCCTCAAGGCCCATGACCTGCCGTAACTGAATCCTACCTTTTTCAGGTTCAGGATCGTGACCATCTGCTGCCCCTTGTCTTGAGCAGATAAATAAAGAAAGGCGCCCCGATAAAGGCGGTAATCACCCCGACAGGCAACTCATTCGGCGAAATAACCGTCCTTGCGAGCGTATCCGCAATGATCAAGAAAACGGCCCCTCCTAATGCCGCAACCGGCATCAAAAGCCGATGATCCGAACCAAAGATCATCCTTCCGAGATGAGGGATGATAAGGCCTACAAACCCGATTAGTCCGGAGAAGGCGACCACCTGGCCAACAAGCAAGGACACTACCAGAAAGCAGATCATCTTCGCCCTTTCCACATCCACGCCCAGCTGGAGCGCCGTTTCCTCTCCTGCAGTTATAAGATTCAGATGTCTTGAAAGGCCGTAGAGAATCACAACCGCCAAGAAGACGACCGGTGCGGTAATGGCGGACTGGGCAAAATGGCTCTGGGAGAGATCGCCGTAAAGCCAGAAGAGCATGGAGTGGAGGCGATCATCAACTGCTGTGGCCACAAAAAACATAATAATCGCCGTGAAAAAGGCATTAATGATAACTCCCGTCAGGAGGATGGTCGATGATTCCATTCCCATCTTTCTCCTGCCTATGACCATCACAAAGTAGATTGTCAACAATGCCCCCCCAAAGGACATGAGTGGTACTCCTACGCTGGAACCAACGCCAAGAATGATGCCAAGCACGGCCCCGAACGCGCCGCCGCTGGAAACGCCCAAGATGAACGGATCGGCCAGGGAATTGCGCAGAAGGGCCTGAAACACGAGCCCTCCAAGTGAGAGGGAAGCCCCGACAAGTCCTGCCAAAACAATCCTGGGAAGCCTGATCTTGAAGACAATAAGCCTCACTGTATCAGGAACTTCGGGATCTCCGGCAAGAAGGCCCCACAGATGATTCCATGTTACATTGGCCGTCCCGAGCAGCAGGGAAAAAAACACGGCAAAGACAAGAAAAAGACATAGCGCAAGGGATATGCCAATCACTCGAACAGGACGCAAAGGCCTCTTGATGGTTGTCTGGGGCATCCGGGACCTCAAGGGGAAGTTGTTCGTTACCTATTGTTCCACTCGGAAAATAATTCCCCGAACTAGTGTGCAGAAAAGGCGGAGTGTCCTCAGACGGGGAGACCTCGGCCCCGCGAACGGCGGGAATTCGCACCAGAGTGGAAATTGGCAAGAAATCAGTCCCATTTCACCTCGGGATGGATCAATCTGGCCACCGTCTCCAATCCCTGCACAATTCTCGGTGATGGGCGGTCCAGCAGATCGGAATCGACCAAATGAATTCTGCCCTGTTTCACAGCAGGCACATCTTTCCATTTCAGCCATTTCTCTCGGGCACGCTCAAACCTTCCACCTTGTTCCATGCAAGATATGATAATAATGTCGGGGTTTTTCAACAAGACTTGCTCAATGCTGATTCTGGGATAGGTTACCGGCTCATCCTGGGCCATGTTTTCACCTCCTGCCAGCCGAATCACATCATGATGGAAGGTGTTTCTGTTTACCGTCATGATCGGTTTCAAATTTATTTGCAGAAATACCAGGGGCCTTGTCAGGGGCTTTGTCTTTTCAAAAATATGATTAACTCTCCTGTTCAACCGGGATGACAGCTCCTCAGCCTTCTCACCAACGCCGCAGAGGTCACCCAACGTTTTTATAGTGACTATTGCCTCAATGACGTTTCGGGGGTTCACTATGTATACGGGTATGCCTGCCTGTTCAAGGAATCTTATCTCACCTTCCCTGTTGCCGTCCACGGTGCCGATGGCCAGGTCGGGATCAAGGGTGATGATTCTTTCCACATTCAGGTCGTTGTAACTCCCAACTCTTGGCTTGCTGGTCGCTTCGGGTGGATAGCAGCTGAACTGGCTTACGCCAACAATGCGATCTCCCAGCCCCAAACAATAGAGGATCTCAGTCAGGCTCGGGGCCAGAGAGACAATCCTTACAGGTGGGGAATTCAGAACGACCGTCCGATTAAGGGCATCCCTGAAAGTGGCCGCGGGACATATGTTAAGCCATATGAGTACTGTAAAACCGGCCGCAGCGAGAAATAAGATTCTAAAAGACAAATGCTATCCCCCCAAAATAAAAACCCCAGACCGATTGTCTCGATCCGGGGATGTCCCTTCTCTACCCTCAAGACCACTGGGATCATCCCTCTCCGCGGAGGATTACCCCTGTTCAGGCAGGTCTTCTGACTCCCCCGCCCATTCAGCAGCCTTCCCACCCCGGCTTATTGGAGTAGTGGCACAAGAACGCTGAAAGGGTTCCCTTCTCTTGAGAAAGGCGGGGTCACAGCGGCGGGCCCGTCCCCGATTCCAACGGGGTTCCCTATTACCTCAATAAGAGGACCTGAACTGCTGTATTTATAGTGAAGAATACCAGGCAAGTCCAGACAAAATTTTGTGACTTCTCAAAAAGTTCGGGAAGACAACAGGGCCGTTGCCGCATGGACGCTATCTCTGCCGGTCAGTGGAAAGGTCTTCAAATTCGACGGGCACGGCACCAAGACGGATCATCTCTTCCAGTGCTTTTTCACCGTCTTGTGTTCCGACATTAACCGCCCTTACGGCATCTTTGAGAAGCAAGACGTCAAAACCGTTTGTCAGTGCATCTTTCACGGTATTGAGCACGCAGTAATCGGTGGCCAGGCCCCCGACAGCAATCCTATGGATGCCGGCGGATTTCAGACGTTCGTTGAGGTCGGTTCCTTCAAACCCTGAATAGGCATCCTTAGTCACCACCGTCCCTTTGGAGAGCACTGGGACAAAATCCGGAAGATGCAACTCCGGGGGAAATTCAGAGCCCTTTGAACCTGCCCGACAGTGGTAAGGCCACGGCCCCCCCTGTTCAGCAAAAGAGCTGTGCTGCTTCGGATGCCAATCGCGCGTCGCAAAGATGGGTAGCCCTTTCGATTCGAACAGCTGAACATACCGGTTAATAACGGGAACGATTTCATCACCTCCGGGCACCGCCAGAGTTCCTCCCGGCAGGAAATCGTTCTGGACATCCACTACCACAAGGGCGTCACTCGTCCCCACACAAACACCTTTTGGATTCGGTTGACTCATTTCTTTCCCCTTTTGTCCAATCCCATGAAGTATTGCGCTTAGGACCACGTACGTCCGCTGGGATATGCTATAGGAGAGATGCGTCCTATTTCGGAGTCAATATCTCAAAGGATATCATAAGGTCGAATCAAAAGGAATCCAATTCCGCAATATAGATGCCAAACTTACACCTTGAGAAGCCTCAAAGAAAATGTTAAAAAAGGCGGGAAGCTGGGGTTGAATAAACAGAGCTTGTGAATACATTCCCGAGAGATAATTCCATGATAGTTGAACAGGCCAGAGAAGTATTGAAAATAGAGGCGCAGAGTATCCTGAGCTTAGTGGAAAGGGTGGGCACAGACTTTGAAATGACCGTGGATATAATCTTGAAGGCCAAAGGCAGGGTCATACTTACGGGTATGGGAAAATCCGGCCTGATCGGCAGGAAGATAGCAGCCACCCTCACCAGCACTGGAACACCTTCCCTATTCCTGCACCCTGCTGAGGCAATCCATGGTGACCTTGGCATGGTGACCAGGGACGATATTGTCCTGGCCATATCCAATAGCGGGCAAACCTCCGAAATCAATGCAATATTGCCTATCCTCAAAAATATGGGCACAAAGATCATAGCCTTCACCGGGGGTCTGGGCTCACCAATGGCCAATGTTTGTGATGTAGTGATCAATGTGGGCGTGGAAAGGGAGGCATGCCCGATGGGACTTGCGCCCACGGCGAGCACTACTGCCGCGCTGGCAATGGGCGATGCGCTTGCCGTGGCCCTGCTCAATCGTCGACGCTTTAACCAGGACGATTTCAAAAAATTTCATCCGGGGGGAACTCTCGGGGAACGGCTTGAGATTAAAGTCAGAGAAGTCATGCTCACGGATGATCATATACCTATGGTCCCTCTCGGCACCAAGATTCGACGGGCAATTGAGGAAATCAACACCAAGAAAATCGGAGCCACTCTTGTTACTGACAAAGATCGCCAGCTTGCAGGCATTATCACTGACGGTGATCTGAGAAGGACCCTAATAAAGGAAGAAGATATCCACGAGAAGAGGGTCGAAGACATTATGTCCCCCGCTCCAAAGACCATAGACGAAAATCAGACCGCGGCCGAGGCATTGGGGCTCATGGAATTGTACGGAATTACCCACCTGGCCATTGTGGACAGGCACAATCGTGTCAAGGGTATCGTCCATCTTCACGACCTGCTTGGAAGAGAGGAATTCAGAGTCAATGGAAATCTCGGTCGCACCACGGGGGCTCATAGTTGAGCTGATCACCCCGCTAAAAGACGACGGATCCATTGATGGTCACGGACTGGAGAGGCTTGTGGAGCGAGTGGTCCCGTTTGCTCAGGCCCTGCTTTTGGCCAGCCCCCATACAGGTGAAGGTAAGAACTTGACTTCTTTTCAGCGGCTGGAACTTCTGGAAAAGGCGCTCGTTTCTACCGGCCGGAGAAAGATTCCCGTCTTGATCTGGGTCTCCCAAGACACAGAAGGTAAGACGAGAGACACCATCCTGACCCTGAAAAGTGGACTTGAAAGACAAAGCTATACGGGACAGGTCCTGTGGGTTGATACTCCCCTGTACTACCACAGTAACAGGAAACTGCCCGCCCTTTACCACGACCTGTGCTCAATGGTCGGCGGACCCATTATGCTCCATAACGACCCTGGACTCATAGAAGGGCTGGACGTGCCTTTAAAGAGACACAATATACGCACAGGTATCCTGAAGGAATTGATTCACTTAAATAACATTGTCGGCCTGATATTCTCAGGCTCCCTTGACAGGGTGCACAATTTTCAGGAGGTGTGCCGAAGACGACCTGATTTCAGGATTTATGATGAGGATGAAACCCATTTTCTCGACCACCCGAGCATGAGCGGCGTAGTCTCCGTTGGGGCCAATCTGGCGCCCAAGGCATGGCAGAAAATCACTCAGTCCTGCCTTCATTTTTCGGCCGGTCAAAAGAATTACCCTGACCACCGCCAGCAGATCTGGGAACTCGAACGCTACCTGCGCACCCTCAAAGACATCTATCAACAAAAGCCTGTCACCATCGTCAAAGAGATCCTTGCGGATATGGGCGTCATCGAAACACCCACTTGCACCTTCCCTGTCGAAGGTGTAAAGGAATCGAAGAGGGAGGCGGAGGAGTTGATGGCCCTAAACGGGGATTATACTTAAGAGGAATTATCTGCAGGGCATAAGGACGGATCCAGCATTCCTCCGATCACGGTGCATTCCAACCCAAAGGGCAGGTAGCCCGCATAACCTAAAATCGGCATCTCGAAGATCTGGTAACGATGCACAAGAGGAATCGCATACTCCCATTTGGCCAGGCTAAAATAGTTCCACATCTCCCAGAACCATCCGCAAAGAAGCGCGGCCAGGGACGAGGAAATCACCGAACGCCAATCCCCACAAGGGATGTCCGATAGGAGGTGAGATTCTCCAAGCAGGGTCTGGAGGGAAATAATAATAAGAAAAGGGCAGACCCACAGAAGAGAGAAAAGACAATCCGGCCAGACACCTATCCCTGCCAATCCGGCTCCAGATACCAGCATAACGGCCCATGCCAAGACCCCGGGTCGAGAAAACTCTATAGAAAAAAAATTTCCAAATCCATCCTCAAGCCAGGATGAACCGAGTATCCAATCCCGGGTTCCCAGTACAGCGGGTAGGACCGTTGAAAAAGACAGGGTCGCATACCAGAAGTATTCCCCGCCGCTGAAATGGACGCCCACATAGTGCCAGTTTTGAACAAACCGGTTCAGGTATTCAAAGAACCACCAAAACGCCGCACTCACTGGAAAAAGCAAAAAAAACAATTTGGTCCGGCCTGTCATCATGCAGTGTCCTTTACGTCGATAACCCAGTGCATTGATAAAGAGGATAAAGGAGACCCATAGAGGTGTGAATGTGTGGGGCTGAAATTCTGCAAACCAGGGAAAGCGAGTCCATGCAAGTATCCAGGCAATAGAACCCGTAAAAATACCAAGCCACCCCCACCACGGAAAAGGATACGGAGTAGATGATACAGCCCTTACCTGCCTGAAGGTTCCCACCATTCTTGAAAACACGGGAACCACCACGGCAAGAGTGAAGAGGCCGTAGCCTAAGAATGCTACCCACGAAAAAGGCGCATGACTCACATACAGGGTTTCAGGGGGAAACTCCAGGTACTGAGCCGGCGGGAGGCCTGCCAGGATGACGCCAATCAGGGGAAGCCCTAATAGCATCCCCGTGAGGACAGAAAATTTCACGAGAAAGCCTGTCATGGTAGTAGGGTCTATACTGTAACTGCCGTAACGGCCGTCCAGCCGATATCTTCGTTGCGCTCCAGGCTTAGTGAAGCGCTGTCAGTTCTCTAACGTAACCCAGACATTCTCTTATCTCGTGGGGCTTCAGCTCCAGTGTTATCGTTCCACAATATCCAATTGCCATTAGCTTCTGGAATATCTTTTCAAAATCAACAAGCCCTTCCCCCACAGGTAGATGAAGATCGTCGTTTGGTGAATCGCCGCCACGGTTATCATGTACGTGAATGTGCTTAATCCTTTCCGGATACTTGTCAATGAATCCATAGCTTGTGTTTTCTTCGGTCAGAAGCTGGGCATGGCCGAGGTCCAGGCACATATAGAGAGTGGGCAGGGCCTCAAAGACATCATCCATATGGGCGACGTGTTCGCTCAGGTTCTCCAGGCAGATCGTTATGCCTAAATCGGCAGCCCTTTCAATGAGCCTCTCGAGAAACCCGATCTTATAAACAATAACATCCCTGGACACAAAGCGAGCGTCCATCAAGAGGTGAAGCGTCAAAATACTCATGTCCAGGTCAGGCATAACGGAGAGGGTCTTTATCAGCTTTGGGAAGTATATATTCTCTAAGGGGTCTTCTTCTCGGGGGTTCTCCTCCGCAGGAGCATGGCAGAGATAATATATACCCAGTTCCCTTCCCAGGGATTGGTAACGGCCTTTTAGGGCCTGAAACTCGTCGGGATCAACAATGGGTATTTCTGCAAATTGCAGGCCCAGCTCACTGATAGACACGACATCCTCGGCACTGCGGGCAGTGCCGCCAAGATGGATTTCACCTCTTTTAATGTCATGAGGCTTCTCGCCTTTCGGTGAATCAATACTTGAACATTCCTTTTTCATAGACCACCACCTTTTCTCCGCCTTTCAAATGGGCTGTAACAATTTTGTTTTCGGTGTTCACTAAGTCCCAATGGAGTGCGGAATCGTTGAATCCGAGCTTTCTTTTCATCTCCTTGGTGAGTTTCGACGCGTCCCCGTCGTAGGCGTCCGTATAGGACGAACCAACGGCCAGGTGACAGTTTCCATAGCTGCCGCCAAAGTTCTCGTCATAAAGGGTATTTGCCATGAATTTGTTTATCCTTGAGAATCTTTTATCAGTCAGGGAAAACTCCCCGGTCCGGCAAGCGCCTTGATCCATGGCAAGCTGCTTGGTCACAAATTTTTGTCCCTTTCTCGCATCTATCTTTACAACAGAACCCTTCTTGAATCTTAGACGCACCCCTTCCACATAATTCCCGCTCCGAAAAGAAGGCTGGTCGGCATAGTAAACCCCTTCTGTTCCCCTCCAATCGGGAGAAAGGAAGATCTCAAAACTTGGAATGTTGTGGCCAGATATCCCTACCCATTTTCGTCGTCTTCCAGGTTTGATATTCAGATCAACGTTCTCTGATTCAATATGGTAATATTCCACGTCTATGCTGTTCATCCACTTCTTGATGTCCATGGCATCTTTGTAAATAGTCTTCCAGGCCTTGACAGGATCACTCTTGTCCAGGTAACAGGCCCTGATGATCTGGTTGCTGTATTGCCTCAAAGGAAGTCCTGCCTGTCTTGCCAACTCCTCCGTTGGCAGAGTGCAAAGAGTCCAGCCGTATAAACCTGCATCCTCTCTTTTCCGCATGATATCTCGCAGGGGTTTTAATGCCACGGCGGTTCTTCCGATCTTCTTGGAATCAATGTCGCTGAGGTGAGTAAGGGATTCAGGGGCGTGAAGGAAGATATTGCCGCTGAGGCCCTTGCTGAGTTCCTTTTCCCCCGGTGCCACGAACTCCAGTTGTCTATTGTTGGACCTTTTGTAGAAGTTGTGCTCCATAATGGGTGTCGCCCCGGCGCGTAATACCGGATTCAACCCCATATCCAAAAGCTTTCCCTGAAGGATTTCCGCCAGATTGATCGCAGGAAGATCGAATCGGACCAAAACGATCTCATCCCTTCTGAATTTCCCTTTCCTGGCTGTCTTCAACCCCCATAGCAAGACATCCGAGTACTTATTCATCTGTTTCTTAGTCAGCATTATCGACCTCCCATGATCTTTCTTCTTCTGTCAATCCATGTTCGGAATATTTCATATATTCCTTCGGTCAAAATCTTGACCTTCCTACCTCGACAAAAAATCCTGATTTTTATCCATGCACTATTTATCCAAGATTTTGGCGCAAAGTAAAGGATAAATGCTATTTGGTGACAGTCCGGAAGCGACATTTCCTCATCACGAATGAACTGCTGCATATTCTGTACCTAATGCCTGGTTGTGTGAAAGGGATTTTGATTTATCTTGACTTATATGCTGTCATTGAATAGCTTTCAAACACCCCCCCTAAACGGGCTGTAAACATTACAAAATAGTAGGATATTTGTTAGATGCTATGAGTATTGATGCTCTTACAAAGGGTCTCTTCTTCCCCCTCGTGGCACTCCTCGTTATCTATTCATCCTGCACCGCATGTGAACGAGGAGCAGACGGATCAACTTGTGCGGCTTCACAAAACGAGGTATCAGGTCTGAATCCAGGTGCATTTCTTGTCTCCATTTACAGGGACTACCTATCGTCACTGGATGGTCAGGAATGCCCGAGCATCCCATCCTGTTCTGCCTACAGTGTTGCGGCTTTTAAGAAACATGGCTTTTTCATTGGATGGGTGATGACCGTAGATCGTCTTATTCACGAGGGAAGGGATGAGGGCGAGGTATCTCCTGTGATCTATCATCATGGAAAGCGGAAGGTTTTGGACCCATTGGAAAACAATGATTTTTGGTGGTTTCACGGGAACAGCGAACATTATGAGTAAGGGAGTCGCACTCGCCGTCCTGTTTTTCTTTGTATCACTATTGTGGCCTGATTTTCTCCTGTCAGAGCAAATCATCATCGACAGTGATGAGCAATTTCACTTCGCCAAGAGACTTATGGAGAGAAGAGAATATCAACTTGCCGTGGCGGAGTTCGAGCGGTTTATTCATTTCTTTCCGAATGATGACAAGGCCCCTAAAGCACGGTGTCTTGTCGGGGTGTGTTATCTGCACAAAAAGGAATATGAATCAGCAAGAAAGGTCTTTGCGGATGTATGCAAAATATACCCCGAC
Source organism: Thermodesulfobacteriota bacterium (assembly GCA_034190285.1). GTDB lineage: Bacteria > Desulfobacterota > DSM-4660 > Desulfatiglandales > Desulfatiglandaceae > JAXHTA01. The sequence goes on from JAXHTA010000044.1 coordinate 12,258, forward strand.
AGCGCCGTTGCAGAACAGGCCCTGTTTTTGATCGGCGAAAGCTATTACAAACAGAGTGTTCAGAAAGAGGCAAGGCGATATTTCAAAATGGTCCTCGACCAACACCCGGAGCCTGGTTTGACTAATGCTGCAACCTATCGGATCGGGTGGAGTTATATGCATGCAAACAAGTGGCGGGATGCATCGGAGGCTTTCACTTTGGTGGAAGAGAGCAGCCCCCTATATGCCAGTTCTCAGGACCTCTCAAGGCGGAGTCAACAAGGGGAAGACTTGCCTCGTAAGCATCCAACTGCCGCTGGTGTGGCTGCCGCAATCATTCCCGGCCTCGGACATGCCTATTGCAGCCGCTATAGAGATGCACTAATATCATTTCTTCTAAATGGGCTCTTCATCTGGGCTGCTGCTGAATCCTTTGATCAGGACCATGATATATTAGGAGGCATTCTTGGTTTCTTGGAGACAGGCTGGTATTCTGGAAACATATATAGCGCCGTCAACTGTGCTCACAAACACAACAGAAGGGTCAGAGACAATTATCGAAAGAGCTTATCCGATAACCTTGATCTCGAACTCTTTACCACAAGCCAGGTCTATCCCGCTCTGGCCCTGAAAATCAGGTTCTAGTACGGCATTGACCTTGTTTTCCGTTTAGGGTACGAGTCTATGACAACGACTCAAGAGGCCTGTCCGGGAGTCGGGCGGCCTCCGAGGATTCTCCGATAGAGAAAGGGGTTTTAAATGGATGATCTTACTGCAAGAGGCGCAGAGATGATAGAAGAAGCTCGAGAGATTCTGGTTTTTACAGGTGCCGGGTTGAGTACTGAATCCGGTATACCGGATTTCAGGAGCCCCGGTGGAGTCTGGGAAAGGTATGACCCTTCAGATTTCTATTTCGAGAAACTCATATCTGATGAAAAGGCGCGCGAAAAATACTGGCAAATGAGTACCGAGTTTTACTCTACTATGAAAGATGCAGCTCCAAACCGCGCCCACCTGTCGGTTAAGGCACTGGAAGACAAAGGGAAGCTTTTGGCCATTGTGACACAGAATATCGATCATCTGCACCACAAGGCGGGAAACTCACCTGACAAGATTATCGAGATCCACGGCACGGCATTCTCGGTTTCTTGCTTGACTTGCGGAAAAAAGTACGACAGGGACGACATAGAAGGGCGTTT
>JAXHTA010000440.1:0-3415 GCA_034190285.1 Thermodesulfobacteriota bacterium
CTACAAATACCCGTTTTCTCTTGCCTTCTTGACGATATCAGGCTCCTGCCACCACTTTTTAACGCCGCAGTCCTCCGCCACCGCATCGGCAGCCAGATAACCGCTTCCCAACAACACCGTGCCTCCGGGATACGTGCAAGCTCCTCCCATAAATAGATTCTTTACTGGCGAACGGTGCGTCGAGCAGTGCTCATTAGGCCTCATATAACCCATCTGCAAAGGATGATACTGGCCCTGCTTGATCGAGCCCTTTACCATGTCCATATACTTGTTCTCTACGTCCGCAGGTGTCGATATGTACATGTCCCTCACAGCTTCATCATCAAGATTCGGCGCATATTTTCGAAGCTTGTTTATCAACATCCACGCCTTCTCTTCCTTAAACTTATACCTCAACCACTTCTCATTGCCTTCATTTAAGTTAAATGGCGCCATGCACGAAATAGATCCCGTATGCTTGCCAACAGGACCCTGCGATGGATCATGCAACGTCGGAAAACAACAGTTGAAGCCTAACGCCTCGTCAAATTCACCCTTGCCTATCTTCTCCTGCTGCTTTACAAAATCATCCGCACTCTCATATCCAACTACGTGGATAAACGCCTTCGCTACATCAGGATTGTCCTTCGCTGATATAAATTCAGGGGAAGCATGTAACGCCATGTGAACACCAAATAAACTCCAGTGCTCCCACATCCAGCCCTTAATAGAATCCACAAAATCACCGTCAAGCTTGTCCTCGCCCACCAGATTCAAAAAGGTCTGCCCAGTATCAATCGTGCTTATAACTCCCAGCTTCGCAGAAAGAAATGGACCATCATCCAGCTGAACTCCCTTGGCTACACCATCCTCTACAACTATGCTCTTCACTCCATACGGAGAGTATATCTTCCCACCATGCGTCATGTAGTCCTTCGTAATCGACTGGGCAAGAGAATGGGAACCATGCACAACAAGACGGTAGTTGGACGCTCGGTTCACATAAAGGGGAATCAGATAGCCTACTCCGCTCTGATTGGGGTCCATCCCCCACATACAGATCACATACAGCATCAACGCCCTTATCTTGTCAGTCTCAAACATACCGTCCACAAACTCCTTGGGCGTCTTCTCCGTAAGCTCGTTCATCTCCTGGTTCCACTCGGCCTTGGCAAGCTTCGGCAGCTGATCAAGGGCAGGTATCGGCTGAACATAGGTCGCCGGCGCAATAAATTCGTCCATCATCTTCTGCGCCCTCAAACAAAAACTCCTGTACGCCTCAGCATCTTTCTTCGAAAACTTCTCAAAGGACTTACACGTCTTCTCAACATCACTGTAAATACACACCGAACTGGCGTCGGAAAACGTCATGGCAAACTGAACCTCGGGATACACGTGCTCAAGTCCATAGTTCTCAAGCTCAAGGTCCTTGTAGGCAGGGGCATAGTCCACCATCGGCATATACACCGCATGTACGTTGTGCCTGAACCCAGCCTGACGGGGCTCCTCCGTCATTACACCTCCTCCAAGCTCGTTCCTCCTGTCCGCTATGGCCACCTTAAGACCCGCCCTAGATAAATAGGCACCCGCTACAAGACCATTGGGACCACCACCCACTATCACCACGTCATATTCCCTCGTGCCCCACGGCTCCTTGATAAAAGGATAGGAAAGGACCTTCTTGGTGGCATCAGACCAGCTTGCATACGCCTTCTTGGCATTCTCAGGCCAATTCTTCATAAAATCTTCCATCTCAAAACCTCCTCGATTAATATGGACGCCCTTCCCAGGTCTTCTTGAAACCCAGGTCCTCTGACATCGACTTGTAGCAGTTATAACCCTGGGCACAATTCGCAATGGCAAAGGGATGCCATGCGGTCCCAGTGCAGTAAAGCCTGTCTATCCCAGGCATACGATTCGCCGCAAGTTCAGGAATGGGACGAAATTTCCCTATCTGAGCAGGAGTGTTGTCTATTACACCCCAGTTCCCCGCAGGGGCAAAGTTCCTGGCAAACCTCTTTGTAAAATAAGGAGTCACAGGGACAACACCGTTGACTATGTCCCAGGTCACATTGGGGGCATACCTGTTCGTAAGTTCTATAACCTCCTCCGCATGCCTCTTCTCCCTCTCTTTCCATTCCTCATCAGAAAGCCTAAACGCCGGAAGAACAAACTGCTCGGTCAGAATCTTGAAGCCCACATCAGGCGGGGCCATGCATTGATCAAAATCCTGCACCTCGTTCACACCCATGTACGACCATGCAAGATTTAAATCCGTGGGCCATATACCCGCCCTCCTCTCGGCACTCTCCTTAACAAAGGCGTTTACGTCAAGATCCGATGTCGCCCCGTAGCACATCCAGCCGCAATACTTCGCCCACGGCTCAAATTCCTCACACTTCCACTTCGGCCTCTCCGTCAGCGCCCAGCTGTACCAGTTGATGTTTATCCAGTCCCTCGCAATATGCTTCACCTTCCTCACTATCGTCGAGTCAAGCTTCTCAGCTCCTATAAGATCAAATACAAGCTGATAGGGGTCCACATCCGTTACAACCGCCACCTTGGCCTCCACCTCGGTGCCGTCAGCAAGCCTTATCCCCTTAGCCTTCCCATCCTCAATCAGAATCTCTTCAACCTTGTTGCTGGTAAAAGCCTCACCGCCATTCTCGTATATCACCCTGTAGGCCGCATGCGTCAGACAGTGGGTGCCGCCCATCACATAAACGTGGTAAGGAAGCCATGTCAACTGGGAAAGAAGGGCGGGCCAGCCTGCCCCGGGTTCGTCAGCAGCTATCCCCCAGGACTGGATTACCCTGAAAAAACCCACCTGCACGTGCGGGTCCTCAAACAGAGATGTGAACAGCTGGACAGGATTCATCACAAGCCAGTGAGGGTCAATGCCAGCATCAGGGTTCCTTATCAACATGTCCATGGCATCGGCCTCGCGAACATCCTTGGCCGGGTTATACATCCACTCCAGCATGCCGGGAAGCCAGTAGTTCACCGCCTTGTCCCACAGCCACCGGTACGTATCACCATCCTTTTTCGAAAACCTGTCAAATAACCGGGCCGTCCTTTCCTGATCCGGGTCCACCTCCGGAAAGGCCGAAAACTGCAGAAAACACGTGCCGTCCTCAAAACAGGTTCCAACAGTAGTGGGGGTAAGGGCATACCTGGCACCGTAATCCTTGAATTCCGGAAAATCCCAGTAAAGAGCCGTCTGATACCAGAACATGTGATCATTAGAGCAGGTATTTCCCGCCCATCCTCCTGCCGGCTCTTCCGACGACCAGCCAGCCCCCAACTCATGCCTCTCTTCAAACAGCCCAACTTTCAACCCAGCGTATTTAGTAAGGTACATGGCCGCAACAAGGGCCTTGTTGCCCCCTCCCACGGTCACTACATCAAAACTCTTATCCGCCATAAAAACCTCCTC
>JAXHTA010000441.1:0-3415 GCA_034190285.1 Thermodesulfobacteriota bacterium
CTTGAAAAAGAGTTCCTGAACCAGGTTGGCGATCCATTCGTTCCAGGCCCCGGGACCTGTTGCCCTGGAATCGGCCCAAGTCAAAAGATAAAGCATCTTCAGCCGTTCTACATCCCCGATCGTTCGGGCGCACTGGACGACGACCTTTTCGTCATTCAGGTCCCTCCGTGTAGCCGTTTCAGCAAGAAGAAGGTGATTGCTCACCAAAAACAAGATGTCTTCGCTCGCCTCTTCTTCATATCTAAAACGTTTGAGGATAGTTCGCGTAATGGCAAGACCTTTGCGAGCATGCCCTGTGCCCTTTGTCTTACCGATGTCGTGAAAGAGTCCTGACAGAAAAAGCGCCTCCGGGTTTTTCAGGTCTGAAAATATGTCCAGAAGCAAGATATCCTTTTGGTCGGCAACGTTTTTGAGGAATCTGACTGTTTCCAGGATGTGCCTTCCGACAGGAAATGTATGGTAGGCGTCGAATTGCACCCTATCCCTGATCTGAGCGAATTCCGGTATAAAACGATCCAGAAATCCCGTCTCAAACATCTCATCCAGGGTATCAGAGGCATATTTACTGTTTATGATATTAAGAAAGCCTTGTGTTGCCTTCTCAGAGGCCCTGAATGCATCATCCACAAGGTAGAGAAACTCCCTGACCAGTCTCCTTGCCTCTATAGAAAGGGGTCTGCGGACAATGGAGCGTTGTTGGAAAACTTCAAGCAGAAGAAAGGGATTTAACAGAATGATAGTGGCGGAATCGAAGTTGATTTCTTCATTATGGAAGTACAGCCCTTTTGAAATGTCAGTTTGTTCGGCAGCTTTTGGGCCTCGTTTCTTTGGAAGCTGGCGGACGACAAAAGACCGGTAAAGGGTCTTGATAGAAGTCATAGAAGAATGCAGCTTCCCAAGGAATTGTTCAACCGCAGGGATGCCTTTTATATCTCTGAACCCCAGCCTATTGGCTATCTTTTCCTGGTATTCAAAGTTCAGGCAGTCGTTTTTTCTTCCTGAAAGCAGATGGAGCTGGTTTCGGACAAGGCCTATGAACTTTACGTTATCTGTTAATTCATGGTATTCATAGTGTGATAGTATGCCGGAATATTCTAGGTCCCTGGGTGTCTTCAGACCAAAAACTGCCCCGGCCAACCACAGTATGTGGTGGTAGTCCCTCAAGCCTCCCGTGCCTTCCTTCAGGTTTGGCTCAAGGAGATAGGTGGCATCACCGAAGGTCTCCACACGGATACTATCCCGTTCTTTCAGCCATTGGCCAAAGACGATGGCCTTCTTGGATATTACTTTTTTTTCGAGTTCTTCGTTAAGATATAGATATGTCTTTGAATTCCCGCAGACAAAGCGGGAGTTCATCATAGAGGTAAGGACCTCGAAGTCATTCCTGGAGAGGATGAGGCAGTCCTTGATGGTTCGGGTGCCATAGCCTATGTCCAGGCCGAGATCCCAAAGTGGATAAAGAACCTCTTCAACAATATTCTTCGCTTGAGACGGTATCTTCTTGTCGAACAATATCATTATGTCAATGTCCGAATAAGGACAAAGCTCAAGCCTCCCATAACCACCTACTCCCACAAATGCAAAGGGAGTATTTTGCCTGGAGAGGCTACGCCATGTACTGCTCTCCTGGAGACACACCCTGAAATACCTGTCAATGGACTCGGTATATTCTCGTTGAAAGGACTCCGGGTCGTCACCGGCAGATAAACGGGAAAACAGATGGTCCCTTGATTCCTTGAGTTCTTGAACAGCGGGTTTCATCCGGAACCTGCCTAATAATAAACATATCGTTTGCTGTTACTCCGCCATCAACACTCTGCGGCTGGAACAGGTATTTTTTTTGGCCGCAAAATGTCCACAGTGCCACTTTCCATTCAGAGGGTAGGGGGTGCTAACTTGTGGGCCAAAGGGGCACATTTATTAACCTGGTAGGTTGTGGGAGAACCTATATGGCCTTTTCCCCTGTCTCGCCGGTCCGAATTCGGACTGCTTCCTCCACTGGTGTGATGAATATCTTGCCGTCTCCGATCTGCCCTGTTCGGGCCTTTTCCTGGATGATCTTTACAGCTTCGGGCACAAGCTTGGATTCCATTACGACTTCCAACTTTATCTTGGAGACAAAGTCCACTTGGTACTCGGCCCCCCGGTATACTTCCTTGTGCCCACGCTGACGGCCGAATCCCTTGACTTCACTAACGGTAAGCCCCCTGACCCCCAGACCGGAAAGGCCATCTTTAACATCATCCAGTTTGAATGGCTTGATAATAGCTTCCAGTTTTTTCATGGCATTGCTCCTTACTATGTAGTTGTTTGTTCTCAGTGGTTTGCTGCAAAAACACAAGCAGTTTTAAAATTTGATATTTCAACATCACACAACCGGCCACGTACAACGATCAAGAGACACAATTAAAGACTATACGCCGTCTCATTATGAAGGACGACATCCATGCCCCTTTCTTCTTCTTCATCAGACACTCTCAGACCTGTGAGCATAGATACTGCTTTGAGAATAACCAGAGTCATGACAAAGGCAAACACCATTGTTGCGATAACAGAAACAAACTGTGTCCAGAGCTGGCCGGGATTGCCGAAGAAAAGGCCATTGGCCCCGTCCGGATTGATCTTTGTCGTGGCAAACAGACCGGTGGCCAGTGCGCCCCAGATACCACCCAGCCCGTGTATGCCGACCACATCAAGGGAATCATCGTATCCCAGACGCGATTTCAGGATAACGCCGCCATAGCAGATAACGCCTGCCATGCCACCGATAATTATGGCGGATAGCGGGCCTACGAAACCGGACCCGGGAGTAATCGCCACAAGTCCGGCCACGGCCCCGCTGGCCGCGCCGAGGGTGGTCGGCTTGCCCCTGTGTATCCATTCCACAAACATCCAGGACAAAGCGGCCACAGAAGAAGCGATGTGTGTGACCACAAAGGCATTTGCCGCTAGTCCATTACAGGCAAGGGCGCTTCCGGCATTGAAGCCGAACCACCCGAACCATAGTATCGCTGCACCCGTGATGGTCATGGGGAGGTTATGGGGAATATATGCGGTCTTACCATAACCGAGTCTCTTTCCAATGATCAGCGCGGCCGCCAGTGCGGACATGCCGGAACTTATATGGACGACAGTACCCCCGGCGAAGTCAAGGGCCCCCATTTTCCCGATCCATCCTCCAACGGCCCAGACCCAGTGACAGAGAGGGTTGTAAACGAGCGTTGCCCATAGGAGCGTGAAAAGCAGAAAACCGGAGAATTTCATACGTTCGGCAAAGGCGCCCGTGATCAATGCCGGCGTAATAATAGCGAACTTGTTGATCAGACCGAGCGCCGTGTTATCAATGGCGAAAAAGTACCGGCTAATGAGAAAATCGTGTCCTTGTTCGAGCCGCACACTGATATCATCGTCAAAG
>JAXHTA010000442.1:0-3412 GCA_034190285.1 Thermodesulfobacteriota bacterium
GCCGATCACAACGGAAACCCCGAGGCCATCGAAGAAATCTGCAGCGACATGTCTCCATCATTCATTAGCGGCGTTGAGAAATATTTCCCCAACGCTCATTTGACCTTTGATAAGTTCCATATCATGAAGGTTATCAATGATGCTGTTGACGAGGTACGACGCCAGGAGGAAATAGACCACCCGGAAGAGCTATTTCGGACTCGCTATATTTGCCTGAAAAATGCTGAAAATCTAAAGGCCTGCCAGACCGAAACTCTTGATGAACTGAGTGTCAAAAGGCTCAACTTAACAACAAGTCGTGTCTACCACATTAAACTCAATTTTCAGGAGTTATTCAATCGACCTGTTGAATATGCCAAGATATATATAACAAAATGGTATTTCTGGGCCACTCATAGCCGCTTTGAACCCTTCAAGGAAGCAGCCTACAAAATCAAACGCCATTGGGATGGAGTTCTTCAATGGTTTAACTCCGGTTTCAACAACGGCATCTTAGAAGGAATAAACAGCGTAATTCAAGCTGCTAAGGCTCGAGTTCGTGGATACTGAATTTCATAACCGCGCACACCGAGGTGGCTGGAAAAGTCGGCCTGAAATCAAAAATGAATAATGCCTTGAAGCATGGCGAGAGTTTTAAGACAAAAGGATTCGACAAAGAAACATTAAAAGGCAAACACCGTTTTAAGATCAGTGGCCGTGTATTAAGAGCTGATAAAGACTTCTCCTATCGAATTCTTATGGCCTTTTTAGAGGAGAAATGAAGGGCAGGGGCAAATGCCAGGCGACAATAAACCATCCAATAAATTCGAAAAACTGAGGCAACAAGCTGAAAAACTGATCCAACGGCAATCGGACTATGCAAATGATCATACTCCCGAGGTTCTTGATCTGATACACGAACTTAGCATCCATCAGGCAGAGCTCGAAATCCATAACGAGGAACTCCAACGGGCCCAGCAGGAGATGTCTGAACTACACCGGGAATACGAAAACCTTTATGAGTTTGCTCCATGCGGTTACTTGACCTTGAACAATAAAGGAATCATTACCCACCTTAACCTAACCGGGAGTCGTCTTCTTAACGCAGATAGAAGCCGTATAGCACGACAAGATTTCAGTAATTTTATTGATTTGGGATGGGAGAAAGTCTTTTTTTCTGCCCGCGCAAAGACAGCTGAAACAGGTCAAAAACAAAGCATTGAACTTCCTCTCAAGAGAAAAAGCGCCCTGCCGATTTGGGTCCGGGCTGAAATCGAAGCGGATAGGGATGATTCCGGTGCTGTGAGGCAGTGGCGTGTTGTTTTGATAGATATTCGTGAAAAAAGAGACGCCCTGGCAGCCCAAAAACGGAGTGAAACCAGATTTAGAAAAATGATGGAGTCGATAACCGATGCGGTTTATGTATGCTCCCCTAAGCGGGAGATTGAGTACTTAAACCCAGCTATGATTAAGCGGTTAGGCAGAGACGCCGTTGGGGAGGCATGCTACAAGGCGATACACGGTTTGAACCAACCCTGTGAGTGGTGCAAGTTTGAAAAGGTAAGAGATGGCGAAACCATTGATGAAGATGTAGAAAGCCCGCTTGATAAGCGTACATACAGCGTAACCCACGTGCCAGTTCTAAATGACGATCATACGGTTTCTAAGCTGACGATCTACAGAGACATCACGGATTTTTTGGCTGCCGTTGAAGAAAAGGAAAAGGCGCAAACCACACTGCACGAAGCTCACAAAATGGAATCTATCGGCAATTTAGCCGGGGGCATTGCCCATAATTTCAATAATATTCTATCATCTGTCATTGGGTACACAGAATTAGCGCTATTATATGTTGAAAAAAGCAGCAAATTAGAGGATTATCTGCATAATATATACATAGCAGGAAAAAGAGCAGCCGATTTGGTTAAGCTGATAATGACATTTGCCGGGCAGACCGATGAAGAAACTACACCTGTCAATATCGGCAGAGTTGTAGAAGAATCAATTAACCTTATCCGTGCCACTCTGCCAGCAAATATTGCAATCAGACAAGATATTAACAGCAACTCTCTGGTCGTCAGTAACACGACCCTCATACAACAAGTGCTATTAAACCTCTCCAGCAATGCAGCAGAGGCGATGGAGGATTATGATAAAGGCATTTTGAGGATTGATGTGTTCGACTTGGTTGTTGATGAGCAGTTTGCGTCAGAGAATAACCTTCTTGGACCAGGCGACCATGTTCAAATAGTCGTATCCGACACAGGGGAAGGCATACCACCAGAAACAATCCCATTCATTTTCGAGCCTTATTATACAACCAAAGAGCCAGGAAAAGGCACAGGTATGGGACTTGCCTCTGCGCATGGAACAATCAGAAAGTACGGCGGAGCTATTCTTGTAGAAAGTCATTTGGGACAGGGAACATCTGTTACGGTACTTCTACCAACCACTAAAATGAAGGCATGCGAAAACCACGATAGACCCAAGCCCACACCGCATGGCTTTGAGAGAATCTTGTTAGTAGATGATGAATTAGGCATCGTGAAAATGGGTCAACAGTATCTTGAAAAGTTGGGGTATACTGTAGAGACCCGGACAAGCAGCATGGAAGCGCTGGAGCTTTTCGCGGCGAGACCCGATGCTTACGATCTTGTTGTAGCGGATATGACCATGCCGAATCTAACCGGAGACAAATTGGCGATTGCACTAATAAGAATTCGACGCGATTTACCTGTGATACTTTGCACTGGTTACAGCAAAAAAATCTCTGATGAGACAGCTGCCGAAATTGGCATAAAAGCTCTGGCTTATAAACCGATATTTAAAGAAGATTTGGCAAATTTGGTTCGAAAAGTGCTTGATGAGGCAAAATCTGAGAGTTAGGGATTATCTTAATCGTAGAAAAGAAAAACAAATTTGAAAAGGCCCTCTGGTTCTTGTTCAATGTTTGTCAAACCTCTTCAGCATACGTTGTTCCACCACCCAACTCCCCTTGCATGATAACTGGTCATATATCGCTCTGCCTTATAAAGACGGGGAAGGCCAAATCATCATTCAAAACAAGCAAAGGCTGCTAAACCGGGCATTAGTGGACATTGAGATATGAAAGATCTGATTGGTGTTGCATGTATCCTGAAAATAGGGGTGTTTGTACTGCTGCTTTCTAACGGATGCGGGAAAAATATCCATCCGTACCTTTCCGCCCCAATCCTCTTACCTGATACCATGCCGGAAATGAATGCCCCGGGATTTTGGATAGGTTTGCATCCGAGACCGGATAAGGTTATCATGTCTGTCAAAGAAATCCAACTTCTTAATAGGTTTATTCGCGATGAACTGGGTTCGGTAAAAGATATAGCTCACTATCCTCCCGTTGTCTCAAGATATAAGGTGAATGATTTGATCACGAGCCAGCTAATAAACGTTGAAG
>JAXHTA010000443.1:0-3404 GCA_034190285.1 Thermodesulfobacteriota bacterium
GTCCGCGTCGACCAAGGTTTTCAGCAATTTCTCACCGAAGAGAATATTTCTGTCCGTCACTGTCAGGATGGTAACCTGAACCGGCGCAAGCCATGTGGGAAATGCGCCAGCGCAGTGTTCAATGAGGACCCCGATAAATCTTTCAAGTGCCCCTAAAACCACTCGATGAATCATGGCGGGCCGTTGTCTTTTCCCCTGTTCATCAATATAAACCAAGTCAAACCTTTCCGGAAGCGCAAAATCACATTGTATAGTGGCACACTGAAGTTTTCTGCCAAGAGCATCCTCAAGCATGACATCTATCTTGGGGCCGTAAAAGGCCCCATCTCCCTCGTTAATATCATATTGGAGATGATTTTCCTCTATGGCATATATGAGGGCATTTGTGCTCATATCCCAACTCTCGTCAGAGCCGATCGATTTCTCGGGACGGGTGCTGATTTCCAGCTCCCATTCAAATCCAAAAATATCCATCATACTCTTGACGAAATCGAGTACCCCCCTTATTTCACCGTTCAGCTGTGTCGGCGTACAGATTATGTGGGCATCATCCTGGGTGAATTCCCTTACCCTGAACAGGCCGTGCAACACGCCTGAACGCTCGTGGCGATGCACCGTACCCAATTCAAAATACCGTTTGGGCAAGTCGCGGTAGCTTCTGGTCTTTGAACTGTAAGTGAGCATGTGAGCGAGGCAGTTCATGGGCTTGATGCCGTAAGACTGCTCGTCAATAACCGTGAAATACATGTTTTCCCTGTAGTTTTCAAAATGGCCCGATTTCTTCCACAATTCGGTCTTCAAAATCTGCGGCCCTTTGATCAGCTCATACCCCCGTTTCAAATGCTCCCGTATCTCAAATTGTTCCAGGACATGTCGGAGCATGGCCCCCTTAGGGTGCCATATGATCATCCCGGCGCCAATCTCTGCGCTGGTACTGAAAAGCTCAAGCTGCCGGCCCAGCTTCACATGGTCTCTCTTTTTGGCTTCTTCAAGTCGGCGCATGTGTTCTCTTAGTTTTTTCCCGTCGGCGAAAGCTACCCCATATATCCGGCTGAGCATGGGCCTTTTTTCGTCACCGCGCCAGTAGGCGCCGGCCACCTTTGTCAAATGAAAAGCCCTGATCTTACCGGTAGATGGAAGATGTGGCCCCAGACACAGATCAGTAAAACTACCATTAGAATAGAGCGATATCTTCTCCACTTCCAAATCATTGATTATTTCAACCTTGTAATCCTCACCTCGGCTGCTGAAGAAATCAATAGCGTCCTCGGTCGGCATCTCTTCTCGAACAAAAGGAAGATCGGCCTTTATGATCTCCGTCATTTTTTCTTCGATCCTTGGGAGATCCTCTTCTTTGAACGTGCGTTCATAATCAAAATCATAATAAAAGCCATCCTGGACAGCAGGTCCGATTGAGACTTTCACGCCCGGGAAAAGCTCTTTCACGGCCATGGCCATCACATGGGAAGTACTGTGACGGAGTATTTCCAGCCCCTCTTCCGAATCCACATAAATGGGCTCCAGTTCCGTTGGGGATTCTATTGGACTTGAAAGATCACGCTTCTCCCCATTTGCCTTTGCGGCCACCACCCTTTCAAGCCCCTTTATCTTCAGATGTGACAGGGCCTCTAGGGCCGTCAGAGATACGGCCTGAATTTCTTTTTGAGACTGGCCTTTCAGATATATGGAAAAAGCTTTCATCTTATCAACAACATCGCTAAGCAAGAAATGTCCTTTCTCGGGCGTACAATGAAGACGAAGATCTTAACCGCAGGAATATATTAAATACTTCGAGGATGAGCATCTTTATCTAACGTTGAGATTGGCGGAAAAGAATTTTTTCGTTAGGCTAGTAGTCATAATTCACCACCCCAAAGAAAATAAGGCATCCGAAGTAGACGACCCGTTTTCTCAGATGCCTTATAAATGATTCATCTAAACCATACAACTCAGTGCTTAAATCTTTTTAACCTTTTTCCTCTAAATCAAAGAATTTTTGTTTTCATTGATTTCAGATAACCGGCCTGAAATGGGTGCCCAATTCCAGCAAATGTCTCAAAATTAGCCCACCAAAGGGAGCATAAGCAAAATTCTCGCTTTTATAATTAATAACATAAGGAAATGCAAGCTAAAAATCTTTTTGGTAAAAGCGAAAGCGAGAAGCTCAGAAAGGTGAAATAGAAGCTTTTCAAGTGCCACTACAAACCCCCTTTTTCAAGTATAACCTTTGGAGGCCCCTGGCCATCACGTGGTTATTCATTTGGTGTTGAAGTTGAGTGGCACTTGGCAAGGCCTATTGATTTCCAGGTAATCGGAACTCAATAGTAACCTAAGACGCTTCTATGCGGCTGTCCGGATATTTCTGATTTTCTTCAGCGGCCAAGCTGCGCTAAGCCATATAATCCGCAACGGCTCTTTGTTGTAAATCTCGCGATCGCCCATGTCTGTAGGACACGAACGGTCAGATCCGGGTTTGAGTCCCACACTCAGACTGTTCCCGAGTGGGCAAGACCTTGGCGTTGTCTGATTATCAAAAGAACCTCGCATTCTCGGACAGCTTCGCAGCTTAATACTATGCAAGAATTCTGCCATCCCCATAAAGGCAAAAAAGATCAGCTTAAATCCTGAATGGTTAGGTCAATATGGCTAATAGGCCTGGTTCAATACCCGTCAAATTTAAATGGAGTTTTTTGCATGTTGCAACAATCTATAGGGAATTAAACTTCACAGCCAGTCTTGAAGACCCGTGTATGGTCACAAAAAACCTGCACTCATAATCAAAAAAATGCTATAAAGAGAGACATAATCATTGACGGGTTCGGAGGTTCAGGGTTTACATAAGGTCGAAGGCGTTGGGTCTTGAGAGTTCTGGTCCGCATGCTGTGCACAGAAAGTTAAGAGCAGCAGCTTCACTTTAGAAACCGCGTGAAATCTATGCCATGCTGCGATTGTCGCCCCTAAGACATATATATCTTTTTCTTGGCCTGGTTTGCATTTTTCTTTTGGCTGAGTCCCCGGCCGGTGCCGAACGCCCCTTTCCCAGGGCAAAAGGAATGGTCAACGATTTCGCAGATGTGGTTTCCCCTGCCTACGAGCAAAAAATCGCGGCGATTACTGGTGAGCTGCTTCAGAAGACTGGGACAGCCGTGGTAGTTGCAACCATGCCGGATATCGGAGGGGCGGAGTACAACGACTATGTTGCACGGCTGTATAGGGCTTGGGGTATCGGTAAAAGAGGGGAAGACAATGGCGTCCTGATTTTCATTACCGTCAAGGAAAGAAAGATGCGGATTGAGACCGGATATGGCGTGGAAGGCATTTTGCCCGACGGCCTGGCGGGCGAGATACGCGACCGGTATATGATGCCCTATCTAAAGAAAAATGAATTCGGCCAGGGTTTGCTT
>JAXHTA010000444.1:0-3373 GCA_034190285.1 Thermodesulfobacteriota bacterium
AGGAGGAGGTTTTGTGGGGAGCCCCTGGGGGCGGATGGGCTGTTTGTTAGAAGCAAGGGAAGCGGTTAACGGAAGGAAGTTGATAGAAGCGCCTTAATAGGTCGGTTAGTTTACATAAAGCACTTTATGTAAAAGCGGGAGTGAGGGTAGGCTTGAGGGGCGGGACGCTTGCGGTTTTTTATTGCAAGCGTCATGACCCTCAAGGCCACGTCTGATAATGGATCCATTATCAGACGTGCCGAACGGTAGCGGCTAACCGACCGGCAAAGCTAAGGCTGGGTGGGCGGGGGAGCGGATAAAATTGGCAGGGCTGAAGGATGCGGGAGCGGAAGACCCGTAGGGGCTGAAGCCCGCAGACAAAGACCTTCCGCTTTTATATGGCCTTCATATCAGCACGACAATAGAAGATTTCTGTAAAGGGCATACCCTGTGGTATGCGTTATTTTCCCGGCTTCCCCCGTTAGACAGGTTTTTTAGCGGGGCTTATCCTCCAGGTTCTCATTAGGGTGATACCTGGCATGGATCTCTTTGAGGTCGTTGATGGTGACATGGGTATAGACCTGGGTGGATTCTAAAGACTCATGACCTAACATCTCCTGGATGTGTCTCACAGGAGCGCCGTTCTTCAGCATGTGGGTGGCGCAGGTGTGGCGGAGGGTGTGGGTTGTGATTTTCTTCTTGATCCCGGCAAGACACACACATCGCTTGACCACTATATAAATACCGTTGGCAACCATCTTGTTGCCAAGACGATTCAGGATGAGATAACCGGGATCTCCGTCCTGTAAAAAGGAAGGGCGGACTCCGAGGATATAGGTTTCCGTCATCTCACAAACCCTCTTGCTTAGAGGAACCACCCTGTCCTTATCTCCTTTTCCAGTGATTTTGATATACCCGGCGTCAAGGTCGAGGTCTGGGATTTTGATGTCTGCCATCTCCGCTCTTCTTATGGCCGTATCATATAATATCTCCAGTATAATCCTGTCCCTGTAACCCATGTTTGTTTGCATGTCAGGGGCGTTGATCAGTCTTTTTACCTCTTGCGTACTCAAAATGATCTTTGGCAGGCGTTTTGGTGTCTTTGGGAGTTTGATCCTCTCTCCGGGGTCGTGTAAGAGATAATCCTTTTCTTTGAGGAACCTTGTAAATCCCCTTGCAACAACCAAGAGTTTTTCCTGGGTCACAAGGCTTAAAAGGGTTCCTCTAACGGTTAAACGAAAGGCCAGGTCTTCTTGATACCCCTCCAGTACGTCAGAGCTAATATCTTCCCCAGGTGAAGGATATTTTCTCCTTCCAGGAACTTTACAAGGCTCTTTAACCCGTATTTTGTCCCCTTGATGGTGTTATAAGGTCTGCCAAGGGTCTTGAGATGCCTGAGATAGACGGGGATGACCTCCTTAATCCTCATCCTGTCTCCTGGACTCCGATCCCTGATCCCTGGTATTTGGGTGTGTTTTGTTATGTGTCTTTTTCAAATCCAAAGGCATGACCTTGGTGTAGGTTTGGGTGGTGCTCAGAGACTTATGTCCCAAAAGCTTCTGGATATACCTTATATCCGCTCCCTGTTGGAGCATATGGGTGGCGCAAGTGCGCCTTATAGTGTGAGGTGATACAGTTTTTTTTATCCCTGCCGCAATACGGTATAGTCTCAAAAATGTCCTTACACAGTCCCCGTTAAGGGGAAGTCCTGAGTGGTTTAAAAATAATCTCCTTTCCTTTGGATTCTTCCTGGCCCACCAGGGCCGGATATGCTCCAGGTATTCTTTGAGATATTTCACGGCTTCCTTTCCCAGAGGCACAACCCTCTGTTTTCCGCCCTTGCCTTTGCGGATGTAGATCACCCGGTCTTTGAGATCCACGTGATAGACCTCAAGGCTTACAAGCTCATTTATCCTGATACCGGTGGAATACATGACCTCCATGATGGCCCTGTTTCTGATATGGGGCCTTAAGGAGAGGTTGGGCTGATCAAGGAGTTTTTTCATTTCATCGACAGTAAGCACAGTCCCTATTTTCCTGTTCTTCCTGGATGTCTCCACGATCCCTTCAGTCGGGTTAATGAGCAGTTTATGAGATTCCACCAGGTACTCAAACAGCCTCTTAACCGCCCTGATCCTCAGGGCCTTTGTCTCCATGGCAAGGGACAACGACATGACCATCTCATGGTAATCTGTAATCACCTGGCGGTTGACCTTTCTCAGATCCGTGATGTTCCGCTCATCAAGGCAGCGTTTAAAGTAATCCAGATTCTCCCTGTAGCTCTCAACTGTAGCTTCCGCGTAACCCCGTGCTTTCAGTTGATTCTTAAACTCTACTATCACTACGACAATGTCCATTTCCTCTTTCCCTGTCTTCCCCAGTCACTGCCTCTTTCTTCGACAACCACTTGATTTTTCACCTCTTTCCAATCGTCAATCGACAATCATCAATCAACAATCCCGTCACTCCCCCCTCTTTCTCCCCCTTTCACCACCAACTAGTTGCCTTTTTCTTTTAATTGCAATGGGTTAACCCTGTTTTTCTAAACCACCAAGTACCCACCAGGTTGCTAAAACACCCTCCAAGTGGCAAAAAACACCCACCAGGTCACTCAATCTTCCTTATTATTTTCGCCTTCCTCCTTTTTGATAAGCTGCTTTATTTCCTCTACCGGGGTAAGATTCAGATAAAAGCGGTTGTCATTCTCTCCTTGTCCTTGATAATAGAGGGCATAGCCATATTCCTTTCCCCTTGCTCCGATCCGGACATGGAGATACTCGAGCTCCTCTAACTGCTTGATGTGGGTCTTTACCTGCCAGTCCGTCCAGCCGATGTATTCCCTGACCATGCGCCGGGTAAAGTAGACCTCATCAAAGGGGATGTCCTGCTTCTCTGATATCTCTTTGACCATGTTGTATATGGCTGACAGCAATGTCCTTGAGGGCTTTGCCAGTTCATCTAAGCTTTGGCCCAGGACCTCATTGGCTAATTTGTTGGCCTTGTCGATATCGGCAAGAGTAACCTCGATGTATTCAAGGCTGTCAGCTGTCAGAGGTCGGCTGTCAGCTTTTTGCCCGCTCAGGGCTATGCTTTTCTTTGCCCTCTGGTACTGGTAAAGGAAGGCAATGGCACGGATCAGACCCAGGTATTTTTTGTGATCTCTCCTGGTTCTCAAGGATTGGTTTGGATATGAAAGGTATTTGCTGAAGGGGTTGGCAACGGCCAGGGGACTTAAAAGTCTTTGGGCGGTGTGGTGCTTTTTGATGATTTTCTCAGACTGTTTCTTGTTGATAAGCCCCTCCAGGGTCTCCGCCTCCCTTTGCATCCGGTGGATGGCTTGGGTCATTTGGGAAGATTCATCTATGGTGAGAAAAAGGAAACGGCTTGCCGTTTC
>JAXHTA010000445.1:0-3365 GCA_034190285.1 Thermodesulfobacteriota bacterium
ACCAACAAGGGATATCCTATCCACTCATCAGAGGCTATGCAGCGCTGCCGAGCCCGAACATAAACAGATATATGAGCGTATGGGACTTAGAAAAGCCCCTCTGCCAAGGAAAACACATATTGCAGAATGAGTAGTGACCATAAAGGCCGCAAAAGCTACACCCGGTGAAGGTTCGTCTTCAGATTCGGCAAACTTGGGTTAAGGAGAAATTGTGGGATTGATCTCAGAGGAGTCAGGCATCGTCGGATCAGGGCTGTTCGAACTCCTCATCCTTGGCCCCCCAACCACCGCCACCAGGTGTATTTATGATAATGGTCTCGCCCTTGTACGCCTGGAAAGTGGTTCGGCCCGGCAGAAGCTCATCGGTTCCATCTATTCGCCTGAGAAGATTGTAGCCGCACTTTGCATCACCGCCTCCAGCCGCACCTTTGGGGGCAAAACGCCTCCTGTCCGATTGAATCGACACAACGGCGTTTTCAAGAAGAAGGAGTTCGCGGGTCAACCCCATGCCTCCTGAATAGAGTCCACTTCCGCCTGATCCTTCCCTTAATGCGGACTTGAGGACACGGACGGGATAGGCGCTTTCTAGGACCTCAGTCGGTGTGTTGGCCGTGTTGGTCATATGCACATGGACCCCACTCGCCCCCTCACATTGTGGCCCTCCGCCCATACCACCTCCGATCGTCTCGTAATAGGTCGTTTCCTTCCACCCCAAAGCAATGTTGTTCATGGTACCCTGGCCCTGGGCCGGGATCAAGTCAGGGAGAAGGCCTTTTAGGGCAAGCAGGAGGACGTCAACAACCCTCTGAGAGGTTTCCACATTTCCCGAACTGACAGCAGCGCCTGGAAGTGGATTAAGGAGAGAGCCTCTGGGTACTACCAAATGGACAGTTTCGTAACACCCATGGTTGGGGGGGACATCGGCGGGCACGAGGCATCTCAGGACATAGTAGACAGCCGACCTGGTAACACTGATAGGAGCATTTTCATTGCCTTCCGACTGGGATGCGGTTCCTGTGAAATCGACGTCAAAGCGACCATGATCGATTTTCACACGGGCCGTGATGCGCATTGGTTCTTGTCCCATATCCAAAAGGGCTTCGCTGTCGAGACAATCGGATGCTTCGGACACGCCGTGAGGGAGGACTGAGAGATGGGCCGTAACCCTTGATCTCGAGTACTCTATAATCGCTTCTACAAAACTGTCAAAGGAGGCCACTCCGTAGCGGCGAATAAAATCAATGCACCTCAGTATCCCGAGACGGTTGGCCCCCACCTGAGCATTAAAATCCCCGATTCGTTCTGCCGGGTTTCTCATCTCCTTCTGGAACATCTTCAGTAGATTTTCTTGTATAACATCCCTTTTTACAAATAGAGTAGGGGGAATGACTATTCCCTCCTCATAAATTGTAGTACTTGATCCTGGCATTGAGCCAGGGGTCTTACCGCCCACATCCGCGTGATGCGCGCGGTTTACCACATATCCCTTAAGCCTTCCCTGCCAGAAAAAGGGGGCGATCAGGGTTATATCCGGCAGATGAGAACCTCCCCGGTATGGGTCGTTTACAATCACCTGGTCACCGTGAGACAGTTTCGGGAAGTCGTCTGCGACCGCCTCAACGGCAGACGGCATGGCACCTAAATGTACGGGTATGTGTTCGGCCTGGGCAATGAGGCGGCCTTTGGCATCAAACAAAGCACAACTTTCATCCTGGCGTTCTTTGATATTGGGAGAAAAGGCGGTTCGCCTCAAGTTTGCACCCATCTCCTCGGGGATGGACAAGATGAGATGCTTGAAGACTTCGAGAGTTACCGGGTCTAGAGCGGACATTCTTTCATTACCCTGAAGACGTAGCTGATTCGCCTGTTTCTACCTTGAGACAGCTACTTGCCTCCACGGAGACCTTACAACCGGGTGGCACAAACATTGTGAATCCATCATCTTCAATCACCAAGGGGCCTCGGCCTTGAAAGGATGACCAAAGGTGCTTCCTGCTATACACGGGTGCCGGCCGCCATCCTGTTGGCAGAAGGATCTTTCTTTCCTTGACCGGCAGATGCGGTTCAAACGACTCGATATCAGACAGAAGGATGTTATCCCTAGGAGTCACCGCAGAAAGCCTGACCGTGACAATTTCCACCGGAGGCCCTTGTCTTAGATTATATCCGTAGCGCCTTTCAAATGTTTGGTGGAAGCTTTCCTCCAAGTCGGTTTCCTTGCGGTAAGGCACAGGAAGGTGAAAACTCTGGCCCTTGTACCGCATATCGAGTTGCGCTGCAAAATCAGTATGCCTTAGGGACATTGCCTGGCGGGCCAAAGATCTTAGGGCCTTTTCTTTGAACTGATTCAATATCCTGTCCACTTGCCGTTGGGTCTTCCTATTCCATCTGGCAATGAATGTTTCTCCGAAGTCGAGCTTTACGTCGGAAAGGAGGATGCCCAATGCGGAAAACATACCGGCCATCGGAGGCACCAACACTTCCTTTATCCCGAGTTCTCTTGCCAGCTCAACCGCATGAATGGGACCGGCACCGCCAAACGCTAGCAGGGTGCAACTCCTGACGTCGATACCCTTTTCTACTGTGGCCCTTCGAATTCCTCTCAACATATTGGCGTTGACCACGGAACGGACGCCTATAATGGTCTCTTCCAAACCCAGGCCAGCCGACTCTGAAAGCGATCGAAAGGCATTTTTGGCCCTGTCAAGATTGAGAGTAATGCCGGTTCCAGGGAGTTCCATTGGGTTCAGGATCCCGGACAAGAGATTTGCATCGGTCACGGTCGGCAGTGTTCCGCCCCGGTTGTAGCAGGCCGGCCCCGGTTCAGAACCCGCGCTCTTTGGTCCCACCCGAAGGGCCCCACCCTTGTCCACCCAGGAAATCGATCCTCCGCCAGCTCCTATGGTAGTAATGTCAAAAATGGGGAGCCGGATGGGTAGGTTATCGATTTCACCATCCTCTGTGCATAAAGGGGCATTGTCCACGATGGACGAGAAGTCTGCGCTTGTCCCACCCATGTCGAAGGTTATCATGTCTTTTCTCTTTATTTGTCTTCCAAGCAAGAGGCCGCCCGAAACCCCGCCGGCCGGACCGGACAGCAGCAGCTGCACAGGGTATATTTCACGGGATCCGGCCACACCACCCCCTGACTTCATAATAAAGTAGTCTGGAGGACCGCCGACGGCACGGATCGTTTCGCGTATCTTTTCCACATAAGCACGAACGACGGGCTGGACAAAGGCGTTTATGGCGGTAGTAGAGGCTCTCTCAAATTCCCTGAATTCAGGGATTATTTCAGACGATCTCGATACGGGGAGTCCTCTTTTTTCGAATTCCTTTTCAAGAAGAACCTCATGGGCCGGATT
>JAXHTA010000446.1:0-3361 GCA_034190285.1 Thermodesulfobacteriota bacterium
CAAAACAATACTTGATAGACGAAGAATATACAATTGATGATATTAAGCGTTATAAGCATGTGCAAATAAATAGCAAGAAATACCAGATCGACACGGACCCCGAGGCGTGCCAGTGCGGAGGCAGCAGACAAGCCCGCAATGCCTCCACCTACAACAAGGACCCTTTTGCCGGTCATATCCTGACGGACTATCCCTGAATTCATCTTCGTATCACCGCCTTTGCTGTGTTGGGAGCGTATTTTCTTCTCGGCCTATGTACTTCCGCACGGTTACAGGCAAAACGTTCTTGGGCCAAGTATCTATGCGACATTAGGGTTTGCTGCGGCAGGGTTCTTGTCGACTGTTCCGGTCAAAGACAGTCAGCGATCATGGCCTCGACCCAGAGGATATCTACTTTGCCAGCAGAACTGCGTGTGAGCGGCCTATCTTTGGCTTTTCTACTATTTGGAAATCGTTCTGCCTGGCAGCAGAAATAGTTGCCGTGAAATCCTTTTCGGATACATGCCCGCCGGGTTCAAACAATAAGAGTCTTCCTGTCGGACTTATCGTCTTGTAGGTATCTGAAAAGAACCCGTACACATCTGGCACTTCATGGACCACGGCGCATGCAAGAGCAAAATCGATTTCTTCCGTGATGTCATCAAGATTGAGAGAATTCTCAGTACATACGCGTGTTTCAATTCTGTCGGCCAGTCTTGACTTGCGTACGCGTTTTTCAAGAGACAGGATCATTTTCTCTTGGACATCTACGCATATTACCTTTCCGCTGGATCCGACCATCCTGGCAAGAGGCAGACTGAAGAAGCCCATTGCGCAACCGATATCCAGCGCTTTCATCCCTACTTCAACGTAGGGGCCCAGTATTTTTTCAGGATTTTGAAACCACTTTCTTACCGGACAGACAAGAAGATAACCGATCCACACGGGGCATAGTCTCCCGGGCATTTGCTTTTCTCCCTTAAGTAATGGTCAAAATCAGTTGATCGGTCGAATCTGATCTTCAATGTGATGTAGCTGTTAGGTCCTCATTTTAAATGGGGAAACGTGGTCCCCCAGGCCAGCTTTCTTCATTGATTTCACCAGGCCCCAGTGATAGCAAATTTAGGCATTAGTTTTGTTGACATTCGGCCTCTGAGAGGCAATGGAAAAACAATTTGTTTGAATTGCAGCACCAAGGCGAAACGATTATATGAAGAATCCACCGCATTCTGTCAAGTATTCTATTTATAACGGTTCAACCCTTTGGAACAGATGTTAGCTGGTTACGGACCCGCGGGGGTCTCTTTCGGCAAAGCTGCATCACAAATTCTTCCTTCTCCTTATGCCATCCATATCCTAAGCTACATCGTTTGCTGGAACATTTTTGTTGTTAATTTCTATCTATACTACTTTTTTGTATAATCATATTTCATTCTTGGAAATCCCTGTTAACAATTAACGCTTTAATATCAGATATATAAACCAGAAATTGCCATACTATGAAAAAATGGTATGTCCATTGCTAAATAACCTGGCAACTTACCTCTTAACGGTGCCGGCCCGGTAAGATACGAAAACGGAGAGGAAATAGGGACTGAGAAGCAAAGGCCCCTGAATGCCGCCTGACGTTCGATCAGCTCTCAGGCGAAAATGCAGACTCCTTTGAAAGGATGTGAACCGAAATGAGAAAAATAGAAGCGATTATCAAGCCTTTTAGACTGGATATTGTGAAAGACGCGCTTTCTCATCTTGGAATCAAAGGCCTTACTGTTGTGGAAGTAAAGGGATTCGGACGACAGCGAGGCCACAAAGAAACCTATCGAGGCGCTGAATACAAGGTGGATTTTGTGAGCAAAGTCAAGGTTGAAGTCGTCGTGGAAGCCTCCATGGCTAATGTTGTGGTTCAGACGATTCAGAAGCACGCAAACACCGGAAGCATTGGAGACGGAAAGATCTTTGTCTCAATTGTTGAAGAGGCAATCAGGATAAGAACCGGCGAATCGGGTAAAGACGCGATTTGATCGTGATTTGATCGTGAAAGGAGGCACTTGTGAGATGAAAACGATTTTGAATACAATAGTATTATTGCTGATGGGGCTTTCAACCGCCTGGTCCGGGGACGACCCTCCAACGGCTCTGACAAACAAAACGGCCATCGATCTAGTTCAGTCCAACGCTGACTACATATGGACACTCATTGCAGCCGCTCTTGTGTTTTTTATGCAAGCGGGTTTTGCCATGGTGGAGGCCGGCTTTACGCGCGCAAAGAACGCCGTCAACATTATGATGAAAAATCTGGTGGACTTCTCCATGGGCTCTATGGCCTATTGGGCAATAGGCTTTGCACTAATGTTTGGGGCGTCAAGCTCCGGTTGGTTCGGGGCATCCGGCTTTTTTCTAAGTGATTTCAAGCAGGGCGGTGATCCTTGGGTATTGGCTTTCTGGATGTTTCAAGTCGTCTTCGCCGCCACTGCAGCGACGATCGTCTCCGGCGCAATGGCCGAAAGGACCAAGTTCTCCGGCTACCTGCTGTACAGCCTTTTCATCAGTGCGTTGATATATCCCATATTCGGAAGCTGGGCCTGGGGAAGTCTTCATAACGGGAACGGCTGGCTTGAGGGACTCGGGTTCATCGACTTCGCCGGCTCCACGGTTGTCCATTCAGTAGGCGGGTGGGCTGCCTTGGCTGGAACCATTGTCCTGGGACCGCGTCTTGGAAAATACGGAAAGGATGGAAAAATGAGGCCAATTCTCGGGCACAACCTTCCCTTGGCTGCATTGGGAGTATTTGTTCTCTGGCTGGGATGGTTTGGCTTTAACCCCGGCTCAACGACTGCGGCCTCGAAAGACATTGCATTAATCTTCGTCAATACTAATCTCTCCGCAGCGGCCGGGGCAATTCTGGCAATGTTTACTTCCTGGTCCATGTTTGGGAAACCTGACGCGGGCATGAGCCTGAACGGTGCCCTGGCGGGACTTGTAGCCATAACCAGCCCTTGCGCAACGGTTTCACCTTTGAGCGCAGTGATTATAGGAGCGATTGCAGGCATCATTGTAGTATTTTCGGTAATATTTTTCGATCGAATCAAGGTGGATGATCCTGTGGGTGCCATATCCGTGCACGGCGTCAACGGGGCCTGGGGCACCCTGGCTGCCGGGGTTTTCAATATGGGTGGCACCTCCGCCAAGATCATCGGGGTGCAACTCTTGGGAATAGGGGCATGTTTTGTATGGACATTCTGTACTGCCTTTGTCCTGTTCAAGACACTTGACAAAACCATAGGGCTGAGGGTCTCGCCGTCTGAAGAAGCCGAGGGACTTGATCACGCGGAACACGGGGGCAACGCGTACCCGGATTTTGAAGTATCCTCCTATGCACAGC
>JAXHTA010000447.1:0-3342 GCA_034190285.1 Thermodesulfobacteriota bacterium
TCCAGCACCACCTGGGCCTTGAACTCGGGTGTGAATGCTCGTCGCTTCGACATCGTGTTTCCCCCTTTAGACAGATTTTACTTGAACTATCGTACCTGTCCAGTTTTTGGGGGTCACTACACAGTGTCGCCGTGGCTCCTGACAGCAGTTGGGCTGTCTCTGCATCCTGGGACAATACGATAAAAGTTTGGAACGTAGAAACGGGAAGAGAACTAGATACAGTTCGGATTCCTAATTGGTCCGTCAACGCTGTCGCTATAACTCCCGATAGTCATCGGCTGGTATTCGCCACAACCGACCAAAGAATTAGAGTATGGGATATGGAAACAAATCAGCAGGTTGCCATCATTGCATTAGATGGTGTGCCTTGGTGCGTTTGTGTTGGTATCATAAGCAATGGTCTTGCCATTGTTACTGGGGATGGAGATGGACGAGTATACTGTTTTGGAGTAGACCTTACCCCAAAATCCTAGTCACCACCGATTGCTTTCGAACGAACAGTTTCAGTAGATCGCAAAACTACACTTTGAGGATTAATATCGTGAAAGACAAAGGCCCTGAAATCACTCGTAACGCCATCAGGCAGTTGATGACCTTCGTAAAGCCTTATTGGATATGGGTAGTGTTCAGCATTGGGGCCACACTGGTAAGTACTATCGTTGACACAGCAAGCGGTTATTTCATCCAGACTGCAACTGACGTCATCCTGAATCAACAACAGCAGTTAGCTCTATCAACGATCGCTCTTATTGGAGGAACTGTGATTGTGGGGATGATCGTGAAATATGGAAATAAACGCGCAATCGGACAATTCAGTTCTCGAGCCTTGGCGGATATGCGCCATCGTGCGATGGACCACGTGTTACACTTGCCGCTTTCCTACGTTGAGGCTGAGCACTCGGGACATACGGTGTCCAAGTTGACGAATGACGCTTTTATAATGCAAGATTTCTTTCAGAGCAGCTTTACAAATCTGATGTATCAACCTGTCGTGTTCCTGGTAGTCGGCACGTATATGGCAATCCTCAACTGGAAATTGTTCCTGGCGGCCATGCTTTTGACGCCTGCCACAGTGCTCCTGACCAATATCGTGGGTAAACCTTTGAGTGAGTATATAAGACAGAGGCAAGAAGGTTTTGCGTCGATTAACACAGTTGCCCAAGACACTGTTGATGGCATTGATATAATCAAGGCCTTTAATCTGGAATCAATATTGTACGACAAGTTCAGGACCGCGGTATATCGGGTACGGGATAGTGCATTTCGATATGAAAAACGCGCTATGGTGATGGCGGCGCTCTCTGTAGTGATCAGGACGACTCCGACACTTTTAATTGCGGGTTACGGAGGCTACCTGGTGATCGAAAAACATATGACACCGGGAAGTCTGTTTGCCTTTATGTATTTATTGCACTTCCTTGTCACCCCATTAGCCAGTATTCCAGAACTAATAAGAGCATTAAGGTCCGTCGGGGTAGCAGTAGAGCGTATCAGTGAGATACTGTGCTATCCAACAGAGCGCACAGGTGGGCAAGACTTTGAGGCAGAGCGAGATCGAGCCGAGTCCATCGTAGAATTTGCCGAAGTGACTTTTGCTTACGAGGGACAAAAAGACATTCTGAATGGTCTAAGCCTTAACATACCCAGAGATAAAATCATCGCACTTGTTGGACCCAGTGGGTCTGGAAAGAGTACGATTCTTAAACTTTTATGCGGTTTCTATGAACCTCAAGGTGGAAGCATAAAGCTGTATGGTCGAGAACTCGGCGAGTGGAGTTTGATGTCGCTTCGCAAGCAACTTTCACTGGTGACTCAGGATTCGCGTCTTTTTTCTTCCTCCGTGGCGAACAACATTGCCGATGGAAAACCTGATGTCACAAAGGAAGAGATTTTTGAGGCAGCCAAAGCAGCAAACATACACGAGTTCGCCATTGGCCTGCCGGATGGTTACGAGACCCTGGTAGGGGAACGAGGTAGTAGACTATCAGGAGGCGAGCGACAGCGCATCGCAATAGCTAGAGCGATCTTGAAAAATGCACCCATCTTGTTGTTGGATGAAGTTGTGTCGGCTCTGGATTCTCGGTCTGAGGCAGCTATTCAGGAAGCCCTGGAGCATTACGCACGTGGACGTACTATGTTGATCGTGACACATCGCATGTCCATCATAGGATTGGCCGACGAGATCCTGGTCATAGATCAAGGTCATGTGATAGAACGAGGAACACATCTAGAGCTTATCGCGCAGAGCGGACTATACGAGGAACTGTACCGAAAACAGTTCAAAGATCAGGATGCAAAGCACGCAGTGCAAAAATGAGGCTACGAGCTATGCTAGAGAAATTGCTGGGCAAAGAGTTCAAACGCGTGATGGCCTTTATGAAACCGAGGATGGGGCAGTATGTAGCCAGCTTGTTAATTGCGAACATTGCAGCCGACGGTTTTACTATTATAGAGGCACTAGCTTTAAAGCTCATCATGGATGCAGCTTTAAGTGGGCAAAGAGCATCCCTCGTAGTTGGCATCGTCGTTGTAGGTGTGAGCGTCCTGGCTCCCATTATACTAATTCCTGTGTTTGGATGGATATATCAACGATGTGCACACCAAACCAGTGCAGAGATAAGACTGGCCGTTTTCAGTCACATATGTGAATTGCCAATTAGCTACTTTGATAAGAATCACAGTGGGGACATTGTATCACGAATAACGAGTGATGCGTCGCTTTTGTCCAACATATATACTTTCAAACTACGTAGATTCGTCGCTCCAGTTATATACGGGGTATGTTCGGCGGTTGTTATGTTACTTCTGGATGGGCGCATTGCTTGTGCCCTGATCGTTTTTAACCTCATATCCGCGTATGTGAATGTCCGGTTTGGTAAACCTATGCGCCAGGTAAGCGACAAAGTTCAACAAACCATCGGAAATATGACCGGAATGCTGATAGACTTTTTGGCCGGATTCAGTATTATCAGAATGTTTCACATCGAACAGTCTGTGTTTGGTACTTATCAGGAGACAAGTTACCAGGTAGCGGATTATTCCATTAGCCGCTACCGTTTGGAAGGCGCACTCGATAGCACAGATTTTCTGTTGAGTGCAGTCAGTAATTTGGGCACGGTTATAGTGGGTTCCTATCTGGTCGCCAATGGAATTACCGAGTTCGGAGATTTATTGGCGTTAATCAGTTTGCAAGCGGGCTTGAATCGATCGTTGCTTCAAGCAAGTTATTATTTGCCTCAAGTTCAAGAATCCATGGCCGGAGCCAGCCGTGTTCTAGAACTGCTAGATGCGCCCACAGAACCAGAAAGATATGATTTACCCCAATTCGAGACATCTTGTGCC
>JAXHTA010000448.1:0-3337 GCA_034190285.1 Thermodesulfobacteriota bacterium
CCGCTTCCAGCCTCAGACCGGTAAATATATTCGGAAGGGCGAGAGGCAAAACTATTGTGGTCAAAATCTTTCTTTCAGATGCCCCCAGGGTCTTTGCAACATTGATAAGGTTTCTATCTACGGTTTTGATACCGGTAACGGTGTTGTAAAGCACCGGGAAGAATGAACAGATAGATATTATAATGATAGGAAGTATTTCACCTATTCCAAACCACAGCATCAGAATGGGCAGCCAACCCAGGGCGGGAATAGGGTAGAGCAGGCTAAGGATAGGGTGGAGTGCCTTATTAATATTCTCTTTGTAACCCATCACCGTTCCTATTACTACACCGGCAATGGAGCCGGCGGAAAAACCTGCCAGGACCCGAACCAAGCTCGCCAAGAAGTTATCACCCAATACTCCATTCGCAGTCAACCGGTAGAATTCTAGGACTACAGAAGTAAAAGGAGGGAAAAAGAAATGCCCTGGGATAATATTTAATCGAGTTACCATCTCCCAAGCACACAGAAATAAGAAAATGGGTAAAATGCTCCAGCCAGGATTCAAACGGATGAGTCTTTTCACTCTTTAAGCCACCTCAAGTCAAGGATTTCTTCGGCCCTGAAACCCTTGTTTATGTATCCCAATTTCGCCATATAATCTATGGTATTCTGAATCTCTTCTGGATTAATTTCAGTGGTACAATCAAGCCTTTTGGTCAGAGACATTAACATAACCTCAGGAGTAATTTCTATCTTAGCGGCGATCCTGGCTGCCTTGATAGGGAAGATTTTCTCCCCTGCCACACTTAACCCGGAAGTAACAATTCGGGCGGCATCTTCCGGGTAATCATTGAGCCATATAGTGGCCCGATCAGTTACCTTGACTAATTTTTTGACTATATCCGGATAGTCTCTTATCAGGTCCTTCATAACGACTAAGACGCTTCCCTGCATATCAGGGCAGAGGTCCCGGGCTGTAAGGAGCACCTTGAATCCTAATTCTTCGGCCATAGAGGGATACTGCTCGCAGACCATGGCGGCATCCAGTCGCTGCATCTTCAGGGCAAGGAGCTGTTTCGGTGAATCCATCCTTCTGACTTTTCTCGATATTCTGACTTTGTCGAGATTATATTTATCCATCATCTTATGCAGTAAGAAATCGCCGGGACTTCCTTCCCTGGTGCAGCCGATGCGGATGTGAGAACCTTCAAGGTCTTTGATGGTCTTGATTCTATCCGTGTTGATCACAAAACCATAACCATACTTATGAATCCCCGACACTACCTTAATGGATACTCCGGCATTGGCATAGGCGTTAATTGCCGGTATTAAGCAGATATAGGCAGAATCAATACCTCCCCTGACCAGAGCGGCAGCAAGGGCCGTACCTGTGATATAACTGTCATAGGTTTTCAGATCAATGCCTTTTTCTTTGAACCAGCCTTTGTTCCTTGCTATATGGCCGCAGGCGGAATGGGAGGTAAACTCTACTGCCACACCGATGGGTTTACCTGCCTTACGCTCCGCGCTTAAAGCTATATCTGAAACAGAGAGGACAAATATAACACTCAAGAACATTGGAACTCTTATGATTTTTTCATTCATACCTTCCGCCCGCCCTGTTGAGTTTTCCGCAGGGAGCCCTATTCAACAGGGCCAGTGTGAATCGCTTCCGGACCTTTCTGAGATTTGGATTTTGGCTTTTGAGATTCGTTTCTAAGTTTGGCTCTTGGAGTTTGAGATTTTAGAAAAACCAGTGAATGGCTGACTTTTTAAAAACCTACTAACGCATCACCCATGCCATTTAAAGAAAGACTGCCTACCGGCCACAAGCGCAGAAGCGATCCCAGCCCATTAGGCGGGCCGCACCAGCTATGGTGGTCCCATAGAAAAGAACCGGTTTGCCAACAAGGAATTGCTCAATTGTTCTGTTAACCAGGGTGGTACCGGTAACCAAGAGGAGATCCGCCCAGCGGATTACCTCACCAGTATTTTCAGGTCCTTCAATGGTGACCCGGAATTTCCGGCTGCCTATGTTGTCCGGGTCCATATCAAGGACCCGTAGTGGAAATTCCGGTGCCAGACGTTCCACCATCCTGGGTTGAAAGCCCACCTGGGCTATTTTCACCTTGCCGTATACCTTGCTTATATGCCCGGCCAGCTCAGCGGCACATTGGACAGGCTCCTGATCACGGCAGTGTATTGTCTTCTCTATCTGGTTCAGATACCTTAGCACTGCATTCAATACGGCGACAATTATAGCCCGTCTAAAGTTGTTTTCCTGTGTCAATTGAAAGACCCCGCCAAGGGTTCCTTCAAAGTCTCCATACTGATCGGTAAATGCCTGTCCCAGCGCATCTCGAAACTCCGCCTGCATAAGCCGCTCCTTGCCTTTCTGCAGGGGAAAATCATCGGCTTCCGGATCACCTATCGCCTCTTCTGTGCTGAGGACTCGAGCCCGGACATTCACCTGTTCGGTAAGGATATCTTGTTTTTCGCAGAGCTTGAGGGCCCTTTCCATGAGTTCATCATAAATTTCAAGCACGATCATGTCTCCTTGTGACAAAAGGCTCGGCGTGATCGAAAAGCCATTTGCGCCAGGCCTCCAGTGTTGTTGTCTTAAACCCAAGGACCAGCTTATGGTGGGGGTCCTTTTCCCTTTTTTGTCTTTCCTGGATTTTCTTCCTGAGTTGTTCCAGGATTTCTGCCTGGGCCTTTATCAGCTTGCTGCCGCCCTTTAATGGGTGACGATGGAAAAAAAAGAGCTTGGCCAGAAATTCAATACGGAGATCGCGTACGTGAAGTGTGGGGCTTTGCAACCATTTGAGAAACGTCTTTTTGCCGGAGGGCGTCAAGGAAAAGACCCTCTTGGGAGGGCGGGTATTCTGGATCTCCACAACAGAGGTAAGGAGGTCTTTTTCTTCGAGCCGCTTGAGCAGGACATAGAGCTGGCTGGTGCTCAATCGCCACGTTGAGCCCAGAGAGCTGTCCAGAAACTGCAAGATTTCATAGCCGTGCATTGGCCCCTTCATGAGCGATCCCATCAAGATATATTCTGTGGCTACGCGTGTCTTCATGAAGTCGTCCTTAGAAACTGCGAAGAAGATTACTTCCCAAAAGGGCACACAGGATACTTACAGCTCTCACAATTCAGGCACAAGCCGCCATGGGCCATCCCAGCAAGGTCTCTCCTGGTTATTCTTTCACTTGCAAGGACGCGCGGGAGGATGACGTCAAAGACCGTGGTCTTATAATAGAGCACACAGGCAGGCAGTCCCATTATCGGTATATCTCCCAAACGACCGTATAAGAACATGGCCCCTGGCAACATGGGTGTTCCATAGACAACATCTAC
>JAXHTA010000449.1:0-3314 GCA_034190285.1 Thermodesulfobacteriota bacterium
CGCCACCTATTGGGTTTGATTCGTGGTTAGTAGCGTCTCCAACCTTTCTCTAGTTATACCACAAACTTACCCATTCGGGTGAGGTTTTTTTGTACGAAAAGCGCTCATCTTAGGATAAAGAAAAAAAAGTCTATGAGTTCTTTATCAAGAGCCGCCGTGCGCGAGATTACATCGGGATGGTAATGGACTCCTTGTATCACCCACCGCATATTGAGATAGACACGGAAAAGACTAAGAATAGTACCCTATATCTCAATCATCATTTCGAGGGAAAGCCTTTAGTAAGAGAGTTTATAGCCAATACAATGATGGGAATTGAATTCCTATGGGGCGGTCCGGTAGTGCTGGAGACAAGTGAATTTCTATCATCCTCCATTCCGTCAGTTCAGGATGCCCTCCCGATGGGCATGCCCTTACCGCAAGTACAGAATAGGGAGGATCCCGCAAAATGGGAACGTGTTCTATACACCATGAAAGATCGAAAGCTGACCAGAAACATCGTGCATTAACTGCGATCATAGACATTGAGATCTAAAGCGAACGAAGCGTTTTTTCAGACAGAGATTTCGCCAAAGTTAACACAGCGGTATGATTAGTTAGTACCTGAACGAAATCTCTCTTTTTGTCGATCTCAGCGCCAGATAAGAAGTTTAGTGTCGGAAATAGTTCATATATATCTGCTGTTAAAGTCTTGATCTGTCATGAGCTTGACAAAGCATCCCCTTTTTCGTTCAGATACCAGTTGCCGTTTCATGGCACGGATTTGACAGAATCTCCCCACAAGGGAAGACGGATTGAAGCGTTACCTAAAAATACAGGCAGTGCGCCATGGAAAGCATCATTAAAGCAATGGGGTTTCTGAGTCGTAGTATTAGTGAACCAGACCGGTTGGCTCCGATTCCCTTTGAAACATTCATAAAGGTTCTATCTGAAAAGCCTTATACTGTTACACGCAACGTCTTTCAGATCTTCTATGACATGATCAAGGAATATGTCGGCGAGGGCGAGGACGAGTATCCGGATGATCCGGAGTCAATCGGCTTTGTCTATTATGATTCCCGCAGGCTGTTTGTTGAGGGGGCTGATCACCCTTTTTTTGCAGACAGACTCTTCGCAAACAGACTTATGAAACAGGCTGAGGCCCTCAAGAGAGGTGCACAGCAAAACAAGATATATATCTTTGAAGGTCCCACTGGCTGCGGAAAGAGCACATTCCTCAATAACCTCCTGATAAAATTCGAAGAATATACCAACTCCAAAGACGGCCTGCGTTTCGAAACAGTCTGGAGGCTAGATAAGAGAACTCTTGGCAGTCTCCCTGGAAGGGATACATCACCAGTGATGATGAGACTATGTAAACTATTGGATGTCCCGGAAAAAGACCAGGCGACTTTCCTTGAACAACAACATGGAATGAATTCGACGGTTGATTACATTGAAGTACCATGCCCAAGCCATGACAATCCAGTCTTGATGGTCCCCAAGAACTTACGCCGTCAGTTTTTCGACACCCTTCTTGAAGATGATGAGTTTAAATGCAAGCTGTTCAATGAGAAGGAGTACGAATGGGTTTTTATGGACAGCCCTTGCACGATCTGCAGTTCGCTGTTTCAGGTCCTCATAGATACCCTGGAGAACCCCAACGAAGTTTACAAGATGATATATGCAAAACCTTACAGGTTCAACAGACGTCTCGGTGAAGGCATCAGTGTCTTTAATCCCGGTGACAAACCTGTCAAGAATAACGTAATAAAAAATGATATACTGCAGAAGAGGATTAATAATCTCTTTGATGACGGCAAACAGGTCAAATATATATATTCCACTTATGCAAAGACAAATAACGGTATTTACGCACTAATGGACATTAAGTCACACAACACTGATCGTCTGATAGAGCTGCACAATATTATCAGTGAGGGATTGCACAAGGTTGAGGACATCGAAGAAAACGTGAGTTCCCTGTTGATTGCCCTTATGAACCCTGAGGACAAAAGAAACATCCAGGATATTCAATCACTGTCAGACCGAATCGAGTACATCAGCATTCCCTATGTTCTGGACCTGAATACGGAGGTGGAGATATACCGCAAAATTTTCGGAAAACGGATTGAGGAAGATTTTCTTCCCAGGGTGCTAAGCAATTTTGCCAGGGTAATCATTTCCTCTCGTCTGAGCCCCAGATCAGAGGGAATGCGGGAGTGGATCCCGAACCCAGAAAAGTATCGTATTTATTGTGATGAAAACCTTCAACTCCTCAAGATGGAACTCTACACGGGGCACATCCCCACGTGGCTTTCAGAGGAAGACAGGAAGAGTCTGACCGCAGCAAGGAGACGGCGGATTATAGGTGAATCGGAGAAAGAGGGAAGCCAAGGCTTTTCCGGACGTGATGCCATCCGCATATTTAACGACTTTCATTCTCGTTATTCTAAGGAAAACAGGCTGATTAACATGTCCAACTAGAGATGTCTTGCCGTGATCTACGTGACCGAGAACGGCCACCACCGGGCATCGAGGTTCTTCATTGACCATCTGCCGCTCTTCAAACTGCTGGACGATTTTCTGTTCGGCCGTCTTCTGCTCGACAATCTCCAACTCTATGTCGTGTTCGAGCATCACTTCGATGGCGGTGTCGGAATCGATGTAGGCGTTGATGTTGGCCTGCTTGCCGGCCATTACGATCGCCTTGAGGATTTCGGCGCTTTTAACGCCCGTGGCGGCGGAAAGGGACTTGACGCTGATCGGTTCTTCGATCTTGACCTTGCCGCCGGTCTGGGCGGCGGTGGAAGCGCGATGGGCGGGTGCTGCAGTGCGCTTGAGGTTGTCGCGTCGGGCCACTCTGAAGAACCCGCCGGCCTGCCGAAGACGCTGCTCCCGCTCCAGCAGGTCCTGCTCCCGCCAGTTGAACGGGCGGTCGCCGGCCGAGGAACCCCGGCCGGGGCGCGGTCCTTCTTCCCGGGCCGCCGCGGAACGTCTCTTGTTGCGCCGGCTCGTCCCCCCGGAGCGGCCCCCACGATCCGCCGCGCCGGGCCTGTCCATGGGTGGCGGTATCATCGGACCCACGCCCCGTCCGCCGCGGGGCGGCCCGCTCGGGGCCGCCGAGGAGCGTCCGCCTCGGGCACGGGGCGGAGGAACGACCTCGGGGCTCTCCACACGGACGACACGGGGACCGGCCAACTTCGTCTTGCTGGGCGATTGCAGTCTTGGTCCCGCCGGCTGAATGACCTCGGGACGGTCCGGCACGTTCATCACCGGGGCGGGTGTTTCCTCCGGCGCGACGGTCGGTTCGGCCTCTTCCAGGCCTTCGGGCG
>JAXHTA010000045.1:0-13380 GCA_034190285.1 Thermodesulfobacteriota bacterium
GACCAATGAGAGATGATTGCAGAGGTGCTCCATGGGAGTTGAAGTATACGATAAACACGAGGGCAACCTTGAGCCAAGTCAATTCCTGGCTGAAAATATTGAACTCCTGCCAAAGGGCAGGGTCCTTGATGTGGCTATGGGTATCGGACGCAATGCAATTCACCTGGCAAGCATGGGTTTTCAGGTGGAAGGAGTGGACATATCCCCGGAAGCTGTTAAGGCCGCCCTGGAGTTGGCCCGGAAGTCCGGCGTCAACCTTGATGCACGGGTGGCTGACCTGGAGAGTCACTATCTTATTGATAGAGACGTCTATGATGTAATCATCTGCTTTAATTACCTGCAACGTTCCCTTATCCAACAGATCAAAGACGGGTTGAGGTCCGGTGGCATGATCGTGTATGAGACTTTCATTGTTGATCAGGCTCAATTCGGCAAACCAAAAAATCCTGACTATTTACTTAAGCACAATGAGTTACTCGATATGTTTCGTGATTTTCGTTGTCTACGGTATCGCGAAGGTATCATAGATAATCGAAAGGCTATTGCCGGCATAATTGCAGAAAAGGGGGACAGGAAAGACGAAACGAACGCCGGTCATTGATGCATATGAATGCAATGATTGCGGGTCATGTCTGGAACTCTTTCCAGCTGTTTTTAAGAGAAATGAGGAAACGGGCTCCATTGAAGTGTGCGATGTCTCTTGTTGTTCTGAGGAGGAACTTAGGGATGCTATCAGCAACTGCCCGAAGAACTGTATCGCGTGGCAAGAAGCATAACGGAAATAGAGAGTTACAGGGGACGGGGACTTAAACTGAAGGTGCATGATCTCCTGAGATCACCGGTTTTTTCCGATACCCTCGCCAACCTGGACAGACTGCCTACTCGAAAGATAGTAAATGCCCTCATTTCATTTCTATACAGCGGGGATGATGAGATAAGATGGAGGGCGATAACCTCAATTGGAGCTGTAGTTGCGAAACTGGCAACTAATGATATGGAAGGTGGCAGGGTAATCATGCGCAGGCTTATGTGGAATCTCAATGGTGAATCCGGAGGTATTGGATGGGGTTCCCCAGAGGCCATGGGAGAAATTCTGGCCTGCCATGAAGGGCTTGCACAGGAATATTCCCATGTTCTGATATCCTATGCGAGGGAAGATGGTAACTACCTGGAACATGAGATATTGCAGCGTGGTGTGCTCTGGGGAATCGGAAGGGTCTCGCAGGTCAGGGCACATCTTGTTCAATATGCTGGTCCGTATCTGATACCGTACCTGGGATCTTCTGATTGCACGATCCGGGGACTGGCTGCCTGGATTATGGGGGCGCTGTTGGTGGAGGAATCTCGGCCCTCTTTAGAGCGATTGATTGGGGACGGGGCCGAAATTCAGGTCTATTTGGATTGTACCCTCATGAGCAAGAAAGTGGGGGAACTGGCAGAGGACGCATTAAGGAAGCTGGACGACAGGCTATCCGCAAATAGGAGGTATTAAGATGATAGAATGGGAAGGCTCAATAGACGTCGCATTGAAGAAGGCAGGCACTGAGAGTAAACTCGTTCTCATGGATTTCTTCAACCCTCAATGACTGGTCTGCCAGCAGCTGGATGCTGTGGCATGGAAGGATGACAGGGTTATTAAGGTGGTGACCGACTGGTTTATTCCGCTAAGGGTAATGAAGGAGAAACATGAGAATTTGTTCAAGAAGCATCTGATCGTGTGGACTCCGACTATTCTGATCTTGGATACCGAAGGAAGAGATCATTGTCGTTTTTCCGGATTCCTCACTGCCGTTGAGCTATGTGCAAGGATAATTCTGGATGGAGCAAAAGCAGAGCTGAACTTGGGGAATTATGAGCTGGCTTTGAAGTGTTTCGAGGAAGTAGTAGAGAAATATAGGGAAACGTTTGCGGTGCCGGAGGCTATATTCTACCTGGCAGTCGCCAGATTTTTGCCTGGTCACAATCCCAAGGTCTTGAAAGAAGGTCTTGAAAGATTGAGAAAAGAATTTCCGGAAAGTGAATGGACTTTGAGGGCAAAGCCCTATGAATTAATCAAGTAGATTTGAGTGCATTACGTTGACATGCTGTTTTGTGAGAAGGGGCCAGGTGTTAAATCTGCCCAATTTAAAGCGCGGAGGTAGGCGGTGGCCAATCTGAAGGAATCGCCATATGTGTGCCCCATATTCGTTTGCACAAACGACCGTGAGGGAAGATCCGGATCTTGTGCCGATGGCAACAGTCCTTCCGTTATAACGATGTTGAAAAGAGAAGTAGGTCGTAGAGGTTGGAGGAAAAAAGTCAGGGTGTCCCAGTCTGGTTGTATGGGCCTTTGTGCGCAAGGACCCAATGTGATGATTTACACCCAACAAATCTGGTTCTCAGACGTTTCGTCTGATGATGCAGGACAGGTTATTTCCAGGGTCGAAGATATCCTTGAAAAAAGTGTTTATTAACCCTTTATCAGCGCGGCCAATTTGTCTCTATCAAACAGGGGCTCTTTCTCGCTGAACTGATAAAATTTCTTGCCGTTAACCATTATGATGGGCGCGTGCCAGGCTCCTCTTGCAATACAGTAAAAGAAGTGATCGAGCCACGGCTTGATTTCTAGCGAAACGTTCATGCCCTTGAATTCGTTTTCAATCATATTTTGCAGGATTGAGGTGGTAAGGTCGCATTCGCCGCAAGCGGTCTTAATTCGAAAAGGACCGAGCTTGCCCGCCCATTTAAACTGGGCTATAATTACGGGCTCGTAGGTCTTTTTTTTGGCCAGCATTGCCCCTCCTATACTTTGTTTGATTGTTGGCATTTCGTTATGCGCGCGAACCGGTCCGAAACCAAGGCTGCCTTTCTTGCCAATATCTTCGTGGGATTAGGATTCTAACCCGAGAGACATGTCAACAAATTCATTCGGGTATAATCGCCCTCGTTTATGTCGAGTGAGAATTAAAGGTCTTGGTTAAAGACTAAATATTTACATGATGGGTGGTAAAAAGTAAACTCCAAATGTTGTGCGAAAGCATACTTGTTTCTATTTCGAAAGGCTGAAACATTAAAAAGTTTTGAGGAGGAGAAGATATGAAGATCAATATCGAAAAAGATCTGGTGGAGTTGACTCCGGATAACCCTGACGAGACCGCCAAATTGGAGGGGCTCTGGAGATTGATGGTGGATTGTGTAAGGTTCAACAAAAAGCTCGTTCCGGTAGGTGAGTACATCCCTCAAAAAAACAACTTGGCCAGGTTTGCCATCGAAGGTGACTCCGGCCAAAAAGGCGTAGACGACTACCCTGAAGTATATGTTGACCGGGACTGCCGTTGTTATTGTCAAACGTGCAACAAATACGTTGAGTTAAAGAAAGGCGACAGAGTGCCTCCGTGCTGTTCGAAGCTTATGGAGATACTCGATTGAGTTACCCATGCCTTGGCCCGGGTCTTGACCCGTTGGGGGCTCTTTTTTGGCAAAGCCGCACCACAAATTCTTCTTAGCTCGTGGAACGCCACCCGGGCCGTAAGCAGGGTTTTGGCTTAGGCAGAACATAAACCGGCCTTTAAGAGGCGGTCTTATGGGGCTGTCCCGCGCTTTGTTTCGTGGCCAATCTGCCACCCTTCAATAAGACGAGTATAGTATATGCGGGTATGCCAAAAGAGCCCCCAACGGCTGAGTAACCAGCTTGCGTTTGTTTCAAAGGGCTAAAGCGTTATCTAAAAGTTCTAGTGACTAGTGTTCATGGTCGGCTTGGGAGTCAGAGTATCTGTAGCAGAGGCATACTTATACTGTCAGGGGAGGGGGCTTAAAGCAGCTCGCTTTATCAAGACGAATGAGATAGGAGCATGGAAGAAAATGTCCGTCAACCCCAGGAAAACCGGAAAAGAGCTATCATAAAGGCTTCTTTGTTTTTAGCATTTATTCTATCGTCAATTTTCGTGGTTCGTTTCACGCCTGTTAGGGGCTATCTCAGTTTAGAGTCATTAGGGGAATTTCTGAATGTCGCGGGCATTTTGGCCCCTGTCGTATTTGTGATAGTCTATGCAGTTGGGGTATGCTTGTTTGTCCCGGGGAGTCTGCTGACAGGACTGGGTGCAGCCATATTTGGGGCGTATTGGGGATTTCTCTATGTGTGGGCGGGTGCCATGTTGGGTTCCAGTGGGGCTTTTTTTATAGGACGGACCCTGGGACGAGATTTTGCATCTTCACTGATTGGAAGTAGACTGAAAAAATATGATGATGGCATAGAAAGGAATGGATTCGCCACCGTCCTCTATCTTCGCCTAGTTTATTTCCCATTCACTCCTATGAACTTCGGTATGGGGCTGACCAAGGTAAGATTCAGGGAATATTTTTTCGGCACAGGTCTTGGTATTATCGTCGGGACTTTTGTTTTTACCTTCTTTATTGGAACCCTTAGGGATATATGGGTATCTGGTGACTGGAGCCAGCTCATATCCTCTAAGGTCATCTTTTCCGTATTTTTATTTGCTTTTTCTTTTTTTATTCCAAAAATCATCAAGGTGATAAGAGGTGAGAGTCCGGAGATGTCTCATCTTGAAAGGAGAGAAAAAAGGTGAAAAAGAGATGCCTTAAAATCCTAATAGTTTTTCTCGTCATCGTATTTACCGGCTCATACGTTTCAGCACACTGTGAGATTCCCTGCGGTATCTATGATGATGAAATGAGAATCAACATAATAGCCGAACACATAAATACCATTGAGAAGTCAATGCAGCAGATCAGGAAGCTTACTAGCATTACCGGAATTGATTATAATCAATTGTCCCGCTGGATCATGAATAAGGAGCACCATGCCGATGAACTCCAGGAGGTTGTGACCCAGTATTTTATGACTCAGAGAATCAAGCCGGACACAAAACACTATTCTCAGAAGTTGATCCTGCTTCACAAGATCTTGGTCTCTGCCATGAAATGCAAACAGACAACGGATTTTACCCATATCAAAGATCTTCGATTTCTCTTGGAAGAGTTCCGATCACTTTATTTTGGAGGCAAGCCCTGAAAAGGCCGATAGCCAATAATTAAGACAGCCGTTTAGGTGTTGTTTAGACAAAGCAGCGAAAACCGTTAGTTTAGATGGTGCCAAATTGGCGATAACACGTATATAGGGTCGGAATAAGGTGTGAACGAAAACTATAATTTCTCTTTCGGACGACAAATGCAGGAGGGAAAATTGGCATGCGGTGGAAACAATTTCTTACACCCGTTAAGAATATGGAAGCTGAAGAGGCTAAATCCTTCATTTCCAGGGAGAAAGAGGGCGATTATACTCTCCTCGATGTACGGCAGCCGACGGAATATGAAGAATCGCGCATCCCCGGGGCCAGGCTGATTCCCCTGCCCCAACTCTCTGATCGGCTTGAAGAGCTGGATCGGGACAAACCTGTCTTGACCTACTGAGCAGCAGGTGTCCGCAGTCGTGCTGCTGCGCAACTACTTGCAGGGCAGGGATTTAACAAAGTCTATAATTTGAAGGGGGGGCTTAGGGCATGGCACGGACGAACCGCGGCCGGTACTTTTGAAATGGGCATGGTTCCTTTACGTGGAGATGAAACGCCGAACGAAATTATTATTCTTGCTTATGGGATGGAAAAGGGATTGGGTGAATTTTATACTGCGTTATCAAGGTCAACTGACGATTCTGAATTGACAAGTATTCTTACCAAACTGGCAGGGATTGAGGAAAATCACAGGAAAAAGCTTTTCAATCTATTTACAAATTACTCTGACGTTTCCGACATGGAAACATTCGAATCAAGTACTGTGTCCAAGATGATGGAGGGTGGTTTTACCACAGAAGAGTTTTTGAAAGAGCACGGGCCTTCCCTGCAGACAGTGGTAGATGTGCTTAACGCAGCCATGATGCTTGAAACACAGGCATTGGATCTCTATTTGAGGTATTCTCAGAATACCAAAGAAGAGAAAAGCAGAGTCATTTTTTATGCTATAGCGGAAGATGAAAAGGCCCATCTGGCCGCCTTAGGCAAACTCATGGAAAAAACGTATGAAGAAGGAGATTAGTGATGCAGAAACCTGTGAATATTTATACGCTGAGTACGTGCGGCCACTGCAAATCGACAAAGAACCTATTAAATGATTGCAAGGTTCAGTATGAATTCACGGATGTGGATTTACTTGATAAAAAGGAAAGGGTCGCCATTCTTAAAGATTTGAAGGAGTGGAATCCCCAGTGCTCCTTTCCTACAATCATAATAGGAGACCAGGTTATTGTAGGATACAAGGAAGATGAAATCAAGGAGGCATTAGGACTATGAATGAAGGAGAAAAACTATATGAAATGTTGAGAAAGGTTCAGGAGCCTAAAGGTTTCTATTTTAACAAGGACAAGGAAAAGGTCTTCGAACTCATTGACTCTCTTGTATTCAATAAGGATCGATACGGCTATATGTCATGTCCGTGCAGGCTGGCTTCGGGGGATCGTAAAGAGGATTCGGATATTATCTGTCCGTGTGCATATAGAGAACCTGATGTCAGGGATTTTGGCAGCTGCTATTGTAATCTTTATGTCTCAAGGGATTGGAATGAAGGAAGGATACCTCATCAATACGTCCCGGAGAGGAGGCCGATATAGACGCTCCGGAAGACCCTAATGCAGGACGGAAAATGAATAATGAGATTGTTATCAGGCTTTCCTGTTTCTTTGGAGTATTTACCTTGATTGCTATCTGGGAATTGATTTCACCCCGCAGGGTTCTGGTCGTCTCCAAGACAAAGAGGTGGTTCGGGAACCTGTCCATTGTCTTTTTGGACTCATTGTTGGTGCGGAGCTTTATCCCCGTTTTGCCGGTTAGTATGGCCCTTATTGCTCAAAAAAACGGGTGGGGGCTCTTGAATGCTTTTGATATTCCATATCCTGTGATGGTAGCTGTCGGCGTAATCATACTTGATCTAGTAATATATCTTCAGCATCTAATGTTTCATGCGGTCCCTAATCTCTGGCGCTTACATATGATGCACCATGCGGATTTGGACTACGACTTAACGACAGGTTTACGTTTCCATCCCATTGAGATATTTATCTCTATGGGGATAAAACTGGCGGTCGTAGCAGCATTGGGTCCGCCGCCCCTCGCAGTGATCATTTTTGAGATATTGCTGAATGCCACTGCTACGTTTAACCATGGTAACATTCGTATGCCTGAAGCGATTGATCGGGTACTTCGGCTTTTTGTAGTGACTCCTGACATGCACAGAGTCCACCATTCCGTGACAATCCGTGAGACAAACTGCAATTTTGGTTTTAATCTGCCCTGGTGGGATCGACTGCTAGGCACCTATCGCCCTCAACCTGCCGCCGGGCATGAAGGCATGACTATCGGGCTTTCCCAGTTTCGAAATCCAAAGCGCCTGAGCCTTCCATGGATGCTCGCTTTGCCCTTTGTCGGAACACCTGGGAATTATTCCATAAATAGGTGGGGAAGAGAACCTGGCTTACAGAGAAAAAAATAGATCAATAACGAGTAGGCTTCCGGTCATTCGGGCTGGTGTCCTCTTCTTGTGCGTTTTGTGGGTTTTTTCAGCCGGAGATCAACACGGATGGTCCACCACAACAGAGGGCGATTGCATATATGCGCAGCTTCTCCAGAAGTATGTGCAAGACGGGCATGTAGATTACTCAGGTTTCAAAAAGGAAGAGGAGAAATTGAATCAGTACCTTGGGGTGCTTGAAAAAATAGATTCGCAGAAGCTTTCACGTGATGAAGAGTTCGCTTTTTATATTAACGCCTATAATGCATGGACCATTAAACTGGTTTTGAGTGGTTACCCTGGGATAAAATCAATCAAAGATCTGGGGAGTTTCTTAAAGAGCCCATGGAAAAGGAAGATTTGCAGGATTGATGGCACAACTCTTTCTCTGGATGACATCGAACACAAGGTCCTTAGGCCGCGGTTTCAAGACCCACGGGTTCATTTTGCCATAAATTGCGCTTCCATAAGCTGTCCACCTCTTATCTCCGATCCTTATAAAGGAAGCATGCTCGATCTGCAACTCGACAGGGCAGTGAAGGCGTTTATTAATGATCCGGCAAGAAACTATTTAGATGTCAATACGTTATACGTAAGCAAGATATTCGACTGGTTTGCCGAAGATTTTGACAACAATATTGTCGGATTTGTTTTCAAATACGCCCAAGGTGACCTGGAGAAAAGGCTGCAAAGCGCACCAGGCAAGATAGCAGTAAAATATCTTGAATATGACTGGTCTCTCAATGGGAGGTGAAGCGCCCCTATTTCAAGTTTCAGATCTTCTATGACTGCATTTCAATATGTTGAATATTACCATTGAAATTTATCGTTTCATATTGCGTCTTGTAATAGGTACAAAGAGGACGTTGTTAGTCGGGATAATGTCTACTCTTTATTTCATTTGCCTTTCACAAGCTGTGGCTGCCGCGGAGGTCCTGACTGATGATGACAAGAAAAGAAGAATAGATGAGCTATACGAGGGCTACAAAAAGGAGTTTCCCGGGGTGGCATTCTTCTCTGCTGACCAGACTATGCAGGTTATGAGCCGGATCAAGATGATCCTAGTGGATATCCGTGAACCCGAAGAACAGGAAGTATCTATGATTGACGGGGCCATTACAGAAAGGGAATTTTTTGGCAATTATTCCATCTATCAAAATCATATTGTTGTTGCCTACTGCACTATAGGCTCACGAAGCGGAAAGTTTGTCCAGAAGCTCTCAAAGAAAGGTATATCCTCGTTTAATTTGTCTGGGGGAATACTTGCCTGGCTTCACGCCGGGGGCGCTGTACATAGAGATGGCACGCGGGTAAAAAGAGTGCACGTGTATGGTAAGAAGTGGGATCTGGCTCCGTCAACTATTGAGACCGTATGGTAATTCTTTGAGGGATATACCCTAACGTTGCACAAAATTTGAGTTCAAAAAGCTTTAGATTAGGTCAGCAAGGGATGTCAGGATATTTTCAGGGTTGAAAGCGTATTAAACATACGGTGAGATCCTGAAAATGGCATAACTTTTCTTGATGGCCTGATATGTGAGGAGCGTAGCGTTTTTGGGCCGAAGATTTATACAACGTTAGGGTAAAGTCAAAGAGATTAGAAAATGTGGCAGTTACTATCCGGAATCATGATCTTTTTTTATATAGCTGT
This sequence comes from Thermodesulfobacteriota bacterium, assembly GCA_034190285.1. GTDB lineage: Bacteria > Desulfobacterota > DSM-4660 > Desulfatiglandales > Desulfatiglandaceae > JAXHTA01. The sequence continues at coordinate 9,149 of JAXHTA010000045.1, forward strand.
TGCCGCCAGCCTGTTACTTTACGGGATTAACTGCTATGTGATGATTTTTTTGTATTACCGAGGACGAGAGAAAGCGGAAAGGATTAGGCGGGATGTGCTTGAGCGATTCGGTAATTCTATGTCGGATGATAACCTTCCAGTTATAACCACCCAGATTGCTGTATACAATGAATTTAACGTGATCGAACGTATAATACGGGCGGTCTGTCGTATGCGGTATCCTGAAGGCAGGCATGAAATCCAGATTCTCGATGATTCAACAGATGAAACAAGAGAATTGATTGATAGAGTTGTTTCCGAACTTTCTATTCAAGATAATGATATTCATGTTATCCGCAGAACGGATCGAACCGGTTTTAAGGCTGGGGCCATGGCAGAGGGTCTCAGGCATGCTCGAGGAGAATTGATTGCCGTTTTTGATGCTGATTTTGTTCCTTCGCAGGATTTTTTACTTAGCGCTGTTCCTTTTTTCGTGGAGGATGCACAGCTGGGCCTCTTGCAGGCGCGTTGGGGGCATTTGAACAGCTGGCGATCGTTGCTCACCCGGGTCCAATCCATCGGAATAGACGGTCATTTCATGATTGAACAGTCGGCCCGAACCTGGAACGGTCTCTATATGAATTTTAACGGTACCGCCGGAATATGGCGCAAATCAGCGATTGAGGATAGTGGAGGCTGGCAGTGGGATACGCTTACTGAGGACATGGATCTATCCTACCGTGTTCAAATTGCTGGCTGGCACACCACCTATTTGCCCAACTTGGTGGTGCCGGCAGAAATACCTGAAGATGTTCGTGCCTTCAAGAGTCAGCAGTTCCGTTGGGCTAAAGGCTCTATCCAGACTGCGCTTAAGCTTTTGCCTCATCTGCTTCGGTCTCCTGGCCCATTGCTAAAAAAGGCCGAAGCATTTTTTCATCTGACCCATTATCTGGTACATCCTATGATGCTCACCCTTTCCTTATTGGCCCTCCCTGTTTTGACAACATGGCAGATGAATTTGGGAGAGCTGGTTTTTATCTTGCTTGCAGCCCTTCTGGGTTTCTCGATGGTCGCCCCTACAATGCTGTACTTCGTGGGTCAGCGAGCGGGTTATCCGGATTGGCTTAAGCGGATCATATATCTGCCTTTCCTTGTGATTATAGGCGTAGGCATTGCCGTTTCGAATTCACGGGCTGTGCTGGAGGCGATAATTGGCAAGGAAAGCGGATTTGTTCGCACTCCCAAGCGTGGACACCGGGAAATAAAGCGGTACACGGTGACCGTGCCCTGGTCGGCCTTTCTTGAGATTCTTGTGGGGCTCTACTGTGCCTGTTCGCTCCAATACTATTTGTTGGCCGGCAAATACCTGATTGGGCCCTTTCTGGCAATTTATACAGCTGGTTTCCTTTTCATAGGCATGCTGACGGTTTTTCATTCAGCGGGATTGTCCAAATGACGTTGGCAAACGATCAGAAAAGGTGGCGGGTTTCTCTTCTTCCATTTCTCCCTTTTTCCATTGCCTCGGCAATAATGTTTTTGCTGTGCCTCAAAGGGGGCGGGGTCGGCTTCATCGGTGAGCACACGTTTAACTTGCCGGCTTTTCATCCGGGCCAGCCGATATTGACAATTCCCGCCGGACAATTCATCCTTCTATTTTCCCTGACCTGGCTGGGCTGCCTGATTCTTCTCCTCCTCCATCCTAGACGGCTGTCAGCGGCTTCGAGTTGTACAGTCATTTTGGCGCTGGCTGTTATTTTTCGTTTGGCTTTATTTTCCCATGAGCCATCGGACGACATTAATCGTTATCTCTGGGAAGGCCGTCTGATTAATGAGGGAATCAGCCCTTATCATTACGCTCCCAATGATCCAGCCCTTGCTTATCTTACAGAAAACGATCCGTTCCATTCCCGGATAAACCATCCCGACAAATCGGCCGCCTATCCTCCCTTTGCATTGGGTGTCTTTGCCCTAATCGGCGGTGTAAGATACTCTCCTTTGCCAATGAAAGGGGTAATAATCCTGTTTGACCTGGGTACTTTGTGGCTTCTGATAATGCTATTAAAATACCGAGGTATGAGCCCGCTCTGGTCTGTTTTATATGCATTCAACCCGGTCATACTTTACGGCTTTGCTGGGCAGGCTCATTTTGATTCTCTCCAAAATTTTTTTCTTTTGGGAGCCCTTTACTTATATGATAAGAGGAAATGGGGATGGATGTTTTTGTTGGCCGGCCTGGCCGTGCAGTCTAAATATGTTGCGATCATAACACTCCCTTTCTTTATTCGAAGTGATAACTGGAGGTATGCCTGGATCGTGATTGCAACGACCCTGGTGTTCTATCTTCCCTTTTTTATCACCGATTCCAGTCACCTATTCAGCTCTATTATTATATTCGCTGAGCGGTATGCTTTTAATGGTTCGGTTCATGGACTGCTGCGGGCAGCTCTTGGGGGAATCGCGCCTGCGACTTTCATTAGTACAATGCTTTTGGTCGCGGCGCTTATCTTTGGATACCGGTATTTTCATCCCCAATGGAACCCTTATTTCAAGCATGACCCGATCTCCGGCTGTTTCTTTTCTTTGGGTGCCCTTTTAGTTCTGACTCCGACGATACATTTTTGGTATCTGAGCTGGATCATTCCGTTTCTTGCAGTGCGCCCTACCATGTCCTGGATCATCCTTTGTTTGTCAATAAGTTTCTATTTTGTTGCCAACGGCATTGCCCACCATACTGGAGAATGGCGTCTACCCGTGTGGGCTCAAGTTATTGAGTGGCTGCCATTTTGGCTTCTCTTGCTCTATGATGCCTACTTAGCCTGGTACCGGTTCCGCTCTCCGGTAAACTTGCAGCCTCCTCAAACGGTATCGGTTGTTATTCCCGCTCGCAACGAAGAAGAACAGATTACAGCCAGCATAGACGAAGCTTTACGTGATAGGGCTGTTTGCGAGGTTATCGTCGTGGACGGTGGTTCTTCGGATACTACTGTCGCTCTGGCCGAACAGGCAGGGGCGCGAGTAATCCAGCACATTGCACCCCCTGAAAAAGGGGGCGGCCGCGGGGGACAGATTCTCGCCGGAATAAGAGAGGCAAAAGGCGATGTCATTGCTATTGTTCATGCAGATACGCACGTAACCCCCCCGGCTTTCTCAGGACTTCTTAAGATGTTTGCCAGAGAGCCATTAGTTGTAGGAGGTGCCATTGGAAGTCTCTTTGACGCATCAGGATGGCGTTTTCGGTTACTGGAAGCAATTAATGATTTCCGGGCAGTATTCTTAGGCATCACCTTCGGTGATCAAGTTCAGTTTTTTCTTCGAAAACCTGTGGTGGAAAAAGATTTATTTCCGGATATCCCACTTATGGAGGATGTGGAATTGAGCCTCAGGCTATCAAAGGTAGGCCGACAAGTCTTCTTGTTTGGAAAAGCCTTGGTTTCCGGGCGCAGATGGCAGGTCGACGGTTACAGCCATTTTTTCCTGGCTATCCGTTTGCTGCTTACTTACCTGTGGCAGCGGCTTTGGGGAAAGCCGGAATCGTTTATGCTGTATAAACGCTATTATGGTGACAAGTTGTGTCCGGAACAACGGTGTTGAGTAATTGACTAAACCCTAACGTTGCATAGATCTTCAGCCCAAAAACGCTATGCTCGCTCTATATCAGGCCAGCAAGAAACTTTATGCCATTTTCAGGATTTCACCGTATGTTTAATATGCTTTCATTTCTGAAAATGTCCTGAAGTCTCTTGCTGGCCTGATATAAAGCGAGTTGAACTCAAATTTTATGCAACTTTAGGGTAAAAACTGAGAGCGAAAATACCACGAAAGCTGTGGTGTTAATACATTTTTTTATGCAGAAAACCATCAAAGACGAGGTGACTCTATCGATAATAATTCCAGTGCTTAATGAAGAAAAAGGGATTATACGGGTAGTGGATCACTTGACCAAGATTCAGGATGATAAGGTTCAAGAAATAATTGTTGTTGATGGAAACCACAAGGGAAATACGGTATCTTTTTTGCCCGACAGGAAAGTGATTTCCATAAGATCGGAAAAAGGCAGGGCCAGACAGATGAATAACGGGGCTCGGCATGCCCATGGTGATATTTTGCTGTTTCTGCACGGGGATACCTTTCTGCCGAACGAATAAGGTTAGATTGTGTGAGTGAAGCGAACCACAATCTGAACTGTTTGTTGGACAAGCCCGGTTACTATATATAGAAAATATCTTTTTTGAGTGAGGTTGGCGGAACAGGCA
>JAXHTA010000450.1:0-3294 GCA_034190285.1 Thermodesulfobacteriota bacterium
CTGAAAACGGCATGACGTTTCTTGATGGCCTGATATAGAGCGAGCGTAGCGTTTTTTGGCCTAAGATTTATATGCAACGTTAGGGTTAAGGGAAGGCGCTCTGCCGTTTGACTCCATATATGGAAATTCCTGAGATTTTCTACAAAGCATCTTTCAATTCCAAAACAAAAAGGAGGTAAGTGAAATGAAGGCTTTAGAATGTAGAAAAGAAAGGCATTTTGTGGGTCTGTTAATGGTATTGATCGCCGTTTTTCTTATCCTTCCGTATCCGTCGGCGGCGAAGGCGTCAGGGGTCCCTACTGTAGATGATATTATCAGGGGAAAGGCTAATCTCCCTACAATTGAGGATCTAACTGAGGGGAAGGTTAAGCTGGGGGATTTGATAAACAGGGATAACGTGGATCTTGTCATGGAATACCTGAGTCCCGCTATTTATGAAGCCGTGATGCAGGGGTTGGTTTTGCAGATGGGAAAGCAACTTCCGTCTGATCAGCTTCATCCAGGCGCTTACAGGGAAGCGACCCTACGGAACCTGGGAAAAGCCATTATGGATGAAAACGGAACAGTCTATTACGAAAACATGGGCGTAAGATGGCCTGGTGGCCTTCCATTTCTCGAACCAAAGACCGGATTAGAGGTCATGGCGGGTGTGAAGTTCGGATACGTGTGGGATGACCTGCTGAATGGTTGGAGCACCTTGACGCTAATTGACGCCGAGGGAAAACTCTACAAGAGATACGGTCAGGAGCATAGATTCTCCTACTGCAACACGAGAACAACGGTTCCACCTTTTGGAACCGTCCCTGGTCATGAAGACATCATGTACAAGCGGGTAGTCATGACGACCTCTCCTTTGGAACTCAAAGGTTTAGGCCAGTATGTCGTAAGATACTATGATGATGCAAAAACATACGATACCGGCTTTGCCTATCTCCCTGCCTTCAAGAGGACAATACGGGTCAGCTCAACTACCTGGCAGGACAACATAGCCGGATCAGATATGACCTATGGAGATGGGCAGGGACTTAACGAGCCATACTCCGATTGGAAATTCAAGCTGTTAGAGAAGAAATTCCTACTACTAACCGAACCCAAGAGTCCCTTTCCGCTCTTGAATGACACGGGCGAGGTGGACGAAAGAGTAGAATTTGATGTAGGAGTAAAATTTCCAAGGGTCGGCTGGACTATATGGCCTGTATATGTGGTCGAGGCGATTCCCAAGATCAAGCATATTTATGGAAAAAAGATCCTTCATGTCCATGCCTGGCCATATCTTAGCTCCGGGACTCTGATTCCACTGGCTGACATCTATGATCGACAGATGAAATTATGGAAATTCTATATGGGTGTTAGAGGCTACCACTATATTAATGAGAATGAACCCTATTCTGCTGAGTATGCATGTATGACATATGATCTCCAAGTACGTCACATGTCTCTTCAGTGGACCCTTCAAAAACTGAACTGTATGAAATTTCAACCTGACGACCTCACTCTCAAGACATTACTGGAAGTAGGGAGATAAGGCTGGCTTATTAGTGTTGGAAAGGAGGCGGGATATGATTTACCATGATTTAAGGGGCTGGATAGATCGTCTGCGTTCCGAAGACGAGATCAAAGAGGTAGAAGTTGAAGTTGACTGGAACAGGGAGATGGGGGCTATTTCTAGGAGGGTTACGAGTACGGAAGGCCCTGCTTTGCTATTTTCAAACATCAAAGATTACAGGAAAGGTGATTTCCAGAGATTATTCACAGGTGGGTTAGGTGCAAGAAGGAGGGTCGCCATGGCCTTGGACCTTCCGAAGGATAGTTCTTATCAGGAAATTGTAAAGACCATCAAGGAGAGACTGCGGCATCCCATCAAGCCAGTGGTTCTGGATACGGGGCCTGTAAAAAACAATATTGTGAAGGGAGATGAGATTGACCTTTATAAAATTCCTGTCCCCCAATGGCACGATTTGGATGGGGGGAGGTACATCGATACATCCTGTGGTATTGTAACCAGAGATCCGGACACAGGAGGGCTCAATATAGGAACATATCGAGGAATGATAACTAGCAAAGACTCCATTGCAAAACTCCTGGTTGCAACCGCCCATTGGGGCCAACACTTCGCTAAGTACAGGGAGCGTGGTGAGCCGATGCCGATAGCGATCTGTTACGGGATTGAGCCCCAGTTGCTCATGTGTTCTACGGCAGCTCTGAAGCATGGCCCTGGGATTTCAGAGTATGATTTTGCCGGAGGATTAAAGAGAAACGCTATGGAGCTAGTGATGTGTGAAAGCGTCGACCTCTTGATCCCTGCTGGTGCCGAGATTGTGCTCGAGGGTCATATTTCGACCAATCCAAAGGACTTCACGATGGAAGGGCCTTTTGGTGAATATCCGGGAACCTACGGAGGCATCCAATCCCCCAAGCCTACTGTAAAGGTCGAATGCATGACGTATAGGAATGATCCCATATATATGGGAAACTTGGAGGGGACATCTCCGGGCAGGTGGTGTGAAAGTCCCTATTATGTAGTGCCGACATATTGTGCGCTAGCGTGGAACGCACTGGAGGATGCCGGTGTGCCGAACGTGCTTGATGTATGGGGCGATCCTGTGTCATCCGGTCCTAACAACCTGAGGGTAAGGATAAAGAAGATATACCGAGGGCATGCAAAACAGGTTGCGCTTGCCCTCTGGGGATCTAATCTGTCGGTGTATACGGCCAAGAATGTAATCGTCGTTGATGAGGACATGGATGTGCACAATGCGGAGGATATCGAATGGGCCTTTTCCTACCGCACTAATGCAGAAATGAATGACATTCAGATATTCAATACTTGTCCCGGATCGGTTTTAGATCCGAGCGTTCCTCTGCGTGAGAGAGAGGTCATGAAGTATGGACAAGGCAAGAGCGCGCGGGTTTTAATAGACGCGACTGTCAATTGGGAGCTGGATACCGAGGATCAGTACGGAGGGAAGAGATTTCCACCTCTTTGCACAGTTCCTGAGACAGAGGATGAGGAAATGGTAGAAAAGAGGTGGAACGAATATGGGATAGACTGATTGTCTTGTTGGTGAAAGGACGAGAAGTACGGAAAATAATAGTGGTTTTGGCCTGCTCGCAGTTGTTTCAAAGGGCTAAAGCATTTCCGGAAAGCAGCAGAAAGGATGTCGTATCGTGTAAATGGCATTTGTTGAGGATAAAAGTAGTATTGCTTTTTTGCCCAAGTTTTTTAGGCGTAAACCAATTATCCAGATAAGGAGGTTGAAGATGAAGACTGAGGCTTTGGGACGAGGAGTGAAG
>JAXHTA010000451.1:0-3263 GCA_034190285.1 Thermodesulfobacteriota bacterium
ATCTATTTCGAAAGAGACTATCTCTGAGTTTAGTCTTGGTTACGCGCCGGATGAATGGGATGGTTTAATCGGGTTTCTGATGCATGGTCATGTCGGGCTGGATAAGGCTGAGCAGGCCGGCCTGATTATTCCCAAGAAGAACGGAGGCTATTACGACCGATTCAGAGGTCGAATAATATTTCCGATCTTTGATCTGAGGCAGAAGGTAGTGGGTTTTGGCGGAAGGGTTCTGGACGGTTCTTTACCCAAGTACCTAAATACGCCTGAGACCTCAATATTCCATAAAGGAGAGTTTCTTTACGGTCTGCACGCATCGTTTAATTCGATCAGAGAAAAGCATAGGGCGATCATCGTTGAAGGTTACATGGACTGGCTGGCACTGAGAAAGCACGGCGTGATGGAGGTAGTGGCCACATTAGGGACAGCCCTTACGGCCAAACAGGTGCGAAAACTCAAAGGATATGCCAGGGAGGCGGTGGTAGTATTTGATTCCGACGAGGCAGGGAAGGCCGCCGCCTTGAAAAGTCTACCCATTTTTTCCAATGAAGGACTTTCAGGCCGGGCCGTTGTCTTGCCGGACGGCCACGACCCGGACAGTTTTGTGAACAAAAGTGGGTTTAAGCCTTTATTGGATCTTTTGGATCAAGCCTCGTCCATGTTTGATTTCTATTTGGAACAAAAATTGACACCAAAAAATTCAGATGAAGAAAAGGTTCGGGCACTAAAGGAAATACTCCCCACTATATCCGAAATTCGAGATTTTACGCTGCGATCATTATACGTTCGGCGTGTATCGGAAAGGGCAGGTGTCAAGGAAGAAATAGTGTGGTCCGAACTCAAAAGGTCTGTTGCCTCCCCCCCTGGCAAGACAGTTGAAAGGAATTTGAAGATGGGATTGCCCTCTTCCGGGGTGGCTAAGAGATATCATAATGATGTGGTCTTTCTCAACCTACTAATCCATTACCCTCATATTGTGCCACGACTTGCGGGCTGTGAATGGAGGATTCTCTTCTCCGACCCCGTTATTGTAGAAGTCGTTGGTGCTTTTTTTGAAAAATATCATAAGGAAGGCCGCTTTTCGCCAGATGAATTGGCCGAGGACCTTAATAGCGAGGCCGCACGCAAGCAGTTCATGGAGGCACTGGTTCAGCCCGCCATCTGTTCGGATGACGAGGTCGAGTTGTGCGTGGTAACGTTCGAGGAAAGAGTGCATGAGATGAGAAGAAAGGCATCCGTTCGAAGTGCAGGCGAGCGAGGTGACATTGAAGGCCTGAATGAGCTTCTGAAAGCAAAAATCGCTAAATCTGCCAGGGGCCTGAGAACATAGAATGTTGCAGGAGGCAATTTGATGAGAAAAAATACCGACATAGTCAATCTGAAGCGGTTGATCGATATCGGCAAAGACAAGGGATATATTACCTACAGAGAGCTGAATGGAGACTTATCCGAAGAGATGATCTCGTCTGATGAATATATCGACGATCTGAAGATAATGTTCGAAGAGCTGGATATTATGGTTATAGATGAGGCCTCCAAAGAAGAGATCGAAAACTCCAGGAGGGCGAAGAAAAAGCAGGAAAAAGCCGAAGAAGAAGCTGATACTCCTGTAGAAATACCCGATACCTCAACCCAGATTTCTGATCCCGTTAAGATGTACTTAAAGGAGATGGGCTATATTTCACTGCTCACGAGAGAGGGCGAGGTTGAAATCGCCAAAAGGATTGAGGCCGGTGAAAAAGAGGCATTAAATAAGCTCTTAGATTGCAGCATTGGCGTTGAGCATATTATTGAGCTGGGACGGGAACTAAGGGCAAATAAGACAAAACTAAAGGACGTGATAAATGATTTGGAGGACGACGACAACAATTACATGCAGCTGGGCGAGAAAAAGGAATCTCTTTTGAACCTGATCGATAAGATCAAGGATCTGCATGAAGACGTGCTTCGAAAGAGGCGAGAAATAACAAAGCCAGGCTGTTCTGAGAGCAGAAAGAAAAAGCTCGCGGCCGAAAGAAAGAAAAACCAAGCGAAGATTATGCAACTGGCTAGTTCCTTCAGGTTGGAAAAGAAACAGCTCGAACTGATGGTCACAAGACTCAAAGGACACCTGGGAGAGATTGAAAAATCGGAAATACATTTTACAGATTGCATCTTGCGGGCCGGAGGCTGTTCGGTCTGCTATTTGAATAAGTGTATTGCCGGCATTCCAGACTCTGCCAAGGATGACCAGGTTATCTCCCCGATCGGCTTGCCCAAAAAAGAACTCATGTCTCTGAAATCCTCGATGGATGAGGCCCAAAAAGTCATCCAGCATTTCAAAGAGCGGACCAACTTGACTCCCCGCCAGTTGAAACGGACATTAGAGGGAATAGAGGCAAGTCTGGAAAAGGCGGGTAGAGCAAAGCGTGATCTCATACAAGCCAACCTGAGATTGGTTGTCAGTATTGCCAAGAAATACACGAATCGAGGCCTGATGTTTCTCGACCTTATCCAGGAAGGGAACATCGGACTAATGAAAGCCGTGGATAAGTTTGAATATCAGAGGGGATACAAGTTCAGCACTTATGCCACCTGGTGGATAAGGCAGGCAATCACCAGGGCTATTGCTGACCAGGCCAGGACCATACGTATCCCGGTACATATGATTGAGACCATCAACAAGCTCATCCGAACCTCGCGCCATCTCGTCCAGGAGCATGGCCGTGAGCCGACTCCCGAGGAAATTGCCAAAAAAATGGACTTCCCTCTGGAGAAAGTCAGGAAGGTGTTAAAGATCGCCAAGGAGCCAATCTCCCTTGAAACACCGATCGGAGAGGAAGAAGACAGCCATCTAGGAGATTTCATAGAGGACAAGAAGGTCATTTCTCCCGGGGATGCTGTCGTAAACTTCGGCTTAGCGGAACAGACAAGAAGAGTTCTCAGAACGCTGACTCCTCGGGAGGAGAAGGTTCTCAGAATGAGGTTTGGCATTGGTGAGAAGGCGGATCACACACTTGAAGAGGTGGGCCGTGATTTTAGTGTGACCCGGGAGCGTATCAGACAGATAGAGGCCAAGGCCCTCAGAAAATTGAGGCATCCCAGCAGAAGCAAGAAATTAAAGAGCTTTGTGGAAGTGAAATAGGCCGGAGGTCTAAGCAGGATTTTCCTTGACAAATCCTTGTTGAACACGCATGCTTCTGCCTAAATATGACCAAGGATTGGCTGGGGCCCATAGCTCAGCTGGAAGAGCCACCGGCTCATAACCGGTAGGTCCCTGGTTCGAA
>JAXHTA010000452.1:0-3254 GCA_034190285.1 Thermodesulfobacteriota bacterium
TTTGACGCTGGCTAAATCTATGCCTGTTAACCCTACAACGATACTTAAGGTCGACGCTCTAACTTGTTTTTCCGATGTGAAAGGTAGGCCCGATGATTTCTCTGTTGAATCCATCTTACCTCATGACGGATCTTCCCCCCATATTTGACTATCAAGACAAGATAACTTATTGATATAACAGTTTATCAACTTGATTTTGGCCGAATTGGTGTAGCCACTAAAACGTTAATTTTTTACTTGACATTATTGCATGTTATTTACTATATGTGTGGTCACTATGTATATCGACTCCAGTACAGTAAAGGGCAAACGCAAGTCCTATACCAGGCACTTGCTCCGTAACTCATTTCGCGAAAACGGCAAGGTCAAGCACAAGACCATTGCAAATCTATCTCATTGCTCAGAGGAGGAAATTCAGGCCATAAAATTAGCCTTAAGACACAAGAAGAACCTTTCAGCACTCATCAGTGTAAAGGACGTAAACACCGCATTGGGAAAACGAATAGGTGCTGTATGGGCTTTTAGTGTCGTCGCTGAGAGACTCGGCATAACAATGGCGCTCGGTAGGGACCGAAATGGGAAACTTGGGCTGCTTCAGGTTCTTGCAAGAATGATAAACCAGGGCTCGCGACTATCTGCCGTTCGATTAGCACAGAGTCATGCGCTTTGTGAGTGTATAGGCGTAGATAAGCTGGATGAAGATGACCTCTACGAAAACCTTGCATGGCTGCATGAAAGACAAGAGGAAATCGAAAAGAAGCTATACAAAAGACGTTTTTCTAAAGCGGCTCCTACCCTGTTTTTGTATGATGTAACCAGTTCATATCTGGAAGGGGTATGCAACGAATTGGCAGATTGGGGTTACTCCCGAGACAAGAAAAAGGGAAAGATGCAGATCGTTGTGGGAATGCTTGCAGGCCCGGATGGACTCCCGGTAGCTGTGCGTGTATTTAGGGGCAACACCAGCGATACGCAAACGGTCAGTGAGCAAGTAAGGATTTTAGCAGAGAATTTTGGCGTTAAAGAAGTTACAATAGTCGGTGATCGGGGCATGCTTAAAGGCCCACAAATAGACAGCCTCCCAGACAATTTTAGATACATCACAGCCATCACGAAGCCCCAGATATTGAAGATGTTCGAAGACCGCATCCTTCAATATGATCTTTTTACCGAGGATGTTTGTGAGGTGGAGGAGAATGGGATTCGGTACATACTGCGACGCAATCCACTCAGAGCGGAACAGATATCCCTGACTCGACAACGTAAGTATGAGGCGGTACAAAAGCTCTGCATGGAGCGCAACAAATATCTGGCGGAGCATCCTAAAGCATCGGTTGATGCAGCAATGAAGAAAGTAATATCCAAGATCAAAAAACTGCGATGCGAGAAGTGGCTGTTCGCCACAGTTCAGCAGAGGGTTATTGCTGTTGGTAAGGATGAAGATGCCCTTGAGCAAGTCGCTTTATTAGACGGTTGCTATGTCATCAAATCAGATGTACCCAGATGGAATGCAGAAACACAAACCTTGCACGATCGGTACTGTGATCTTGAGACGGTAGAACGTGCTTTTAGAACAATGAAAACCGTCCACCTGGAGTTGAGGCCGGTTTATGTAAGGAAAGAGGCGAGTACGAAAGGGCACGTTTTCGTACTGATGCTTGGATTATTGGTGCAGCGCGAATTGGAAAAGTATTGGGCAGATCTGGATGTTACAGTCGAGGAGGCTATAGACGAACTGGCCTCTATTCATATGGAAGATGTTCATATCGGAGACAAATGCATCCGAAACATTCCAATCCCGACCGGGATTGGAAAAAAACTTCTCGAAAAAGCCGGAATAACGCTCCCCTCTATGCTTCCATCGCGAACGGCCAATGTGCACACTAAGAAAAAACTTCAACCAGAACGAATTCAAAAATAAATTAAGTAGCTTATATCACATCCCTCGTTTGAACTTGAGGGGAAGATCCGTTAAAATGTGCAATATTTCTTTTTTTTCTGACAGTATTCAGCCTCAGCACCTGGGCATTTACACATAAGGAATTAATCCGCTCTAATCTGTGGACTATTTGTAGTAAGGAGAGCTAGTTCGTGATGGAAAATACATCGGTCCATGTATGCCGGTATATAAGGAATCCGGACGTAATCTTGAGCGAAGAGGATGAGGACGGCGCATTGATTTTTAACCCCGACACCGACCAGGTAAGAGTTCTCAACCACACGGCTTTTTTTATCTGGCAGCTCTGTAACGGCAGTAAAGACATGGCAGGCATAGTATCAGCGGTCAAAGAGGCCTTTGAAGCCGTGCCTGAAGGTCAAGTAACCGGACAGACCGAGGATTTTGTTAATGAAATGGTAGGGGCCGGTTTCATCGGGACCTTAGAAGAACGAGAGCCACAGTAAAGACCATGTCCTGCGATATCGAGGATAACTCACGATTGTCTTTGGGTCAAAAAGAAGCGAAATGGGACCTCCCTGAAGGGGTCCCTCCTCTGACCTCACTGTACCTATATATTTCAGGTTCCTGCAATCTGGCCTGCCGTCATTGCTGGATTACACCTGCTTTTCAAGAGGAGGGAAACGGGGGGCGGCACGTGAAAGTCGAGTACGTCGAAAAGGCCATCCGGGAGGCTAGACCCCTGGGACTGCATTCGGTCAAATTGACCGGTGGAGAGCCGATGCTCCACCCCCGGTTCCGGGATATCGTCAGAATGATCGATGAAGAAGGGTTCAGCATACAGGTCGAGACCAACGGAACGCTCCTGGATCAAAAAATCGCGGAATTTTTGAAACAGGCGCAGAATCTTTCTTTTGTTTCTGTGAGTGTTGACGGGGCTACTGCGGAGTCGCATGAGGAACTGCGGGGCGTGCGGGGCAGCTTTAAAGGCGCCCTTGCCGGAATCAGGAATCTGGTCAAACAGGGATTCCGGCCTCAGCTAATCTGTACCCTGCATAAGGGCAATTCATCAGAGGTTGCGAAGGTCATTGAAATGGCCGAGGGCCTGGGGTGCGGTTCCGTGAAATTCAATCATGTCCAGGAGGTTGGGCGGGGAGAACGCTTTGCCGAGGAGAGGGGACTGGGCGTCTTGGAACTTGTCAATCTGTACCGATTCGTTGAAGACTATTTAATGCCAAAAAGCAAGATACACATCCACTTTGATATCCCCCTTGCGTTCTATCCTATCCGCAAACTGATTAATGACCCACTGAGCAGATGTATGGTAAGGAATATACTGGGTATTCTGGACGGCGGC
>JAXHTA010000453.1:0-3253 GCA_034190285.1 Thermodesulfobacteriota bacterium
CGCCAGTCTCGCCTTCAAGCACGGCCGCCTGAAGGACGACGAGGACACCTTCGACGAGTACCGCGAGGAGTGGGCAAGCGACTTCGGGGCGATCGGGGCAGAGAAGGCGAAGGACTACGACTCAATCCGGTTCGATTCCTTCCACCAGCTTTCATACCCGCACAAGTACTTCGGCTGGCTGAACATCACACCCTTCGCCGGCATCCGCCAGACATTCTACACGAACATTCCCGGGCCCACGGACTACCTGGGCGACTGGCGCGACAACGACGGCGACGGCCGGATCGACGAGGAGTCGCTGAACTGGATCGATGACGACCTCGACCTTCTCATCGACGAGGACCTCGGCGGCGAGCACACCTTCGGGGAAGAGCACGACAAGTGGAGGGGGTACTTCGTCATCGGGGCGGAGGGAGAGACGAAGCTCTCCCGGATAAATGTAGGCAGTGAAGATGATGAGGAAGTTCTCAGGAGGGCACTGGCAATGGGTGCAGACAAATCCGTGCGTGTCGATCCCGGAGATCGTGTCTTGGATGGCTTTGTCATTTCAAGAGTCCTCGCTCAAGTTATCCGGGACATGGACTATGACCTTGTCCTGACAGGAGTTCAGGCCGACGATGTTAACAACGGGATGGTTGGAATAATGATAGCGGAACACTTGGGCCTCCCCCATGGGGCCGTTGTTACAGGCATAGAACCCCAGGGAAACGAGGCCACCATTAAGGTTGAGCTCGAAGGTGGTATCGATGAGATTTCAAAGATCAGGCTTCCTGCCCTGTTGACCATCCAGACGGGCATAAATGAGCCCAGATATGTCTCCGTCATGGGCATTAGAAAGGCCCGAAAAAAAGAACTGAGGGTAATCAAGATCGAAGAACTCAATCTTCAAGAAGAAGAGCTCTTGCCACGCACCATTATTGAAGAGGTTTTCCTGCCCCCGGAGACCGAGGGGGCCGAAATAATTGAGGGGGATCCTTCCACAGTGGTTGAAAAAATCATTCGTATTCTGTCGGAAAAGGGGGTGAACGTTTAGATGGGTGAGATATTTGTCCTGGTGGAACACAGAAGAGGTGAAGTGAGGGATATTACTTTCGAGATGCTTTCCAAGGCCAATGAACTGTGCCGGAACTTCTCTCATAATTTGAGCGCCATATTCTTGGGAGGGGAAGACATGAAAGGTGTTGACGACATCGTCAGCAGGGCTGATAGAGTCATTGCCTTCCGTGACGCCCGCCTGAAAGACTTCAATTCCGAGCACTACAAAAGTATCCTGTACAGGCTTATTCAAGAGCATAGTCCTTTTCTCACCCTCATAGGGCACACTTCCTGGGGCATAAACGTTGCCCCTGCCCTATCGGTAAAAACAGGGTATCCCCTTGCCACAGACTGCGTTGATATACTCGTAGAAAATGATCGTCCGGCAGTCATTCGACAGATATACAGCGGCAAGGTCTTTTCAAAGGTCTCCTTTAGTGAATCCAAAGGCTACCTGCTCACAGTGAGGTCAGGTGCCTTTACGCCTTCTGAGACTCTTGAGGACCACCACGGAGAGCTGGTCAGCATGGAATTTCCTGCGGATTTACCAGAATCCGCAAGGCAATTCGTTGAATTTGTAGATTCCGGCGCCGGGGCGGTGGATATCTCCCAGGCAGATATCCTAGTATCCGTTGGTAGGGGCATAGGGGAAAAGGAGAATATTGATGTCATCAATGAATTGGCCGACCTCATGGGGGGAGTGGTCTCCTGCTCTCGTCCCATAGTGGATAAGAACTGGTTGCCCAAGTACCATCAGGTAGGGACATCAGGGAAAACCGTGAGGCCAAAGGTCTATCTTGCCTTTGGCATCAGCGGTGCATTCCAGCATATGGCCGGAGTCACCGGTGCAGGGGCAGTGATTGCAGTCAACAAAGACAAAAGGGCTCCTATATTCAGGGTAGCGGATTATGGGGTCGTTGACGACCTCTTCAATATCGTATCCGCCCTGAAAGAGAAACTGGGGTCCTAAGATGGTCAACAAAGGTTATTAGAAATGGTGATTACTGAACCAGGAAGAGTCCGGGATAGGATTACGCTTCTGGGACACCCCGAGTCATGTGTTTATCTTGTTGACGGAGGGAATGAAAGCGTGTTGATAGGAGGGGGAATGGCCTACGTGGTGCCTGACATCCTTCGACAAATTGAGGATTTCGGGATTCACGAGGAACGAATCAGACGGATGATCATCCTTCATTCCCATTTCGATCATTGCGGCATCATCCCCTATTTCAAGAAGCGCTGGCCATGGACGACAGTATGCGCTTCGGTGCGGGGAAAACAGCTCCTCGACGAAGACAAGATTTCACAGAACGTCGCGTTTCTCAATCAGCAAGCAGTGGTAAAGGCCGGCCTGGAAGACATGGAAAAGGAGTTGGGTTTTGCCTTTACCCGCATTGATGTGGAGGAGACCTTGAGTGAAGGGGCCGTGATTGCCTGTGGTGATTTGACATTAGAGATAATCGAGGTCCCTGGCCATTCATCCTGTTCGATCGCCGTGTACATTCCGCAGGAAAAGGCCCTGTTCGCCTCGGATGCAGGGGGCATCCGTTGCGAGGATTCCTTTTACGCCGCTGGAAGCTCCAATTACGATTTGTACGAGCAGAGCCTGGAAAAGATGGCCGGATATGATTTGAATGTTGTATTGGGAGAACACTACGGCGCTTCCATCGGCGAAGACGCGCAGGCCTTTTTCCCCAATTCCATCAAAGCTGCCAAGCAAACACGCGTCTTGATAGAGGAATCTTACGCTCGGACCCGCGACATAGAGAAAAGCACAGAGGAACTTATTGACCTCTTCTTGGGAGAGGCCCCGGACGATTTCTTACCCCGTGAAGTCTGGGGCCTGGTGGTTGCACAAATGGTAAGACACATTGCAAAGGGTATGGAAGAATAATAGGGCTCTGTCTCCTTGAGAACGGCTGTGTATCTGCTTTATGATTCACCTTAGGCTCCTTTCCACTGAGATATTTATGAGTCACAAGCCTCTTTAAGAGACAGAGATTTGAAGGTTAAATATCCGCGCCACCCATGCCAGGAGGATATCGCTAATCGATTGGCCTATATCAATCTCCCCTGTTACACCCTTGCTGAGCATATAACAGCACAACATCATGCATTAGGTTTATCCTTGACACACAAGTCCTGTTTCTCTATCCTCACTACCGGATGAATATAGCCCTTTTCACGTCGGAATAATAGACGAGCGCATCCCTATTCT
>JAXHTA010000454.1:0-3248 GCA_034190285.1 Thermodesulfobacteriota bacterium
TCCGCCCCGGCCCTTTCAGAACTTGCATCCCGATCTTGCAGAATGCGGAAACAGGTGATAGAAATAGGGTCGTTTCATAAAGGAAGTTTCAGATTTTTTTAGGGATGGAGGCATCAAATGAATCGACAAGAGGTAATGGAATTATTTAATAAACGTCCTATAATTGGTACGCTCAGTACGGCTGACAGCAAGGGGGAGGTTAACGTGGCAGTCTTTGGCTCACCTCAGATGATTGATGAAAACACTGTGGTCATGGGAATTGGTAATAACCGAACTCTGGGCAACCTAAAGGAAAATCCCATGGCGGTCTTTATAGTCATGGAGCCGGGTGAGACTCTAACGGACTGGAGAGGCGTGAGGGTGAATCTGGAAGCGATGAGTATTGATACCGAAGGCGGATTCTACGAACAGATAAAGGAAAGTATCGCCAGACAAGGGGGCAAGCAGGCCGCAGATATGATCAAGGCGGCAATCCGTTTCAAGGTTACGGAAGTGAGACCAGTTGTTGGCACAGGCTGAAAGCACCCACTCAACCCGAATCTGAACGCCAATCCAACAAAGCAGCCTTCTGTCAGGCCCTAATTATCACTGTCGGGATAGCGTTCGGAGATAGACTTCAACACTTCGAGGCACGAGAAAAAGGCATTTAGCACTTGTGGGTCAAAATGCGTTCCAGAAGAACGAAGCATTTCCTCAAGGACTTGCCCTTCGTCCCAGGGGGCTTTGTAACTTCTTCGGGAGCATAGCGCATCGTAGACGTCGGCCACGGCGACTATTCTCCCGAACAGGGGGATATCTTCTTCTCTTTTGGGCAGAGGTTTACCTTCCGGGCCTTCGAGACCTGGAATCGGT
Source organism: Thermodesulfobacteriota bacterium (assembly GCA_034190285.1). Classification (GTDB taxonomy): domain Bacteria; phylum Desulfobacterota; class DSM-4660; order Desulfatiglandales; family Desulfatiglandaceae; genus JAXHTA01. Next base: position 853 of record JAXHTA010000454.1, read on the forward strand.
CTCATTGATATGGGGTCAATGTACCCGGGGTAGCCTGTTCCATTCCACTTTTCGTGATGGCTAAAGGCCACCTCGGCGGCCACATCATCAAACTCCGATTGTGCGTTGTTGAAAAGCCTGGCACCTAAATAGGTGTGGCTTTTCATTACCTCAAACTCATCCATTGTAAGTCGTGCAGGTTTCTTAAGGATCAGATCGCTGATGGCGACCTTTCCTACGTCGTGTAACATGGAAGCCATTCTCAGGACATCTTTCTGCCTGTCAATCTCCTCGACCGGCATGCCCATCCTGAGCGCCCATGTCTCGTAGATCTCAACCGAATAAGATGCCACCCTGTTAACATGGGCACCCGTTTCTCTCGGATCCCTCAGTTCAGCCATGCTGATCATACGCATAATGATATTTCGCGTCGTTTGAGCCCGTTCTAGCGAGAGGGCGGCGGAGGTAGCGAAATGCCTTATAAGGGGTTGGTCGGAAGTAGAAAAAGGTATGATATTGCCGTGTTGGTCCTTGGAGTTTATTATCTGCATGACACCTAGGACCTCGCCCTGTCGGTTGGTCATAGGAACTGTGAGCATGGAGCAGGTTCTGTAACCGGAAAGGCTGTCAAAATCAGAGTTGAAGGTATAAGGCTCGGAGCCGGTCATTTTGTAAACATCAGGAATGTTTACAACCTGGCGGTTTTTGGCTACATATCCGGAAATGGATTGGTTGTCTATCGGGACGAAGAAAGTACTGTAAATGAGCTTTTTGTCTGGTCCCAGGCGTCTCTGCAAGGTATCGTTCTGTGTGTAACTGAATTTCAGTTTGTCTTCCTGCTTCAGGTATATGGAACCCGCATCGGCACCAAAAAACCTACGGACACGACTCAGGATTCTCTCAAGGAGCATATCAAGGTCTTTGACTTCGTTTATATCCAGACTGATTTGCGTGATAAGCTCAATTTTTTCTTTTTCATTCAGCATGGTTAGGTTATATCTTTCCTTTGATGGTCGGGAAAACGGGCATCGTGTGTCTCGGACCGCAAAGGATTTCTACCACAAAAAAAAACGACTAACAAGCCCTATGCGCTATGGTGACAATCGCCTTGACGAAATCCTCGAACCTCTGATAGAAATCTGCTTATGAATCTGCTTGATATCATCTTAATTGCAACGATGGTCTTCCTCGTTGTACGCGGTATTTTGAGAGGGTTTCTCCTGGAGATAGGCTCCCTGGCCGGCGTTATCCTGGGGATATGTTTTGCCAATATCTACCAACCGCAAATGACGGAACATTTAAAGACACATCTTCCGTCAGTTAGATTTTACATTCTTCAGCTGATCAGCTTTTCCATGATCTTCGCCACTGTTCTCGTTTCCTGCAATCTCGCAGGTTGGGGCCTGAAGATGATATTCAAAAAGGCCTTTTTGGGTTGGCTAGACAGGACCCTGGGAGCGGGCCTTGCCATTTTCAAAGGCGTTATTATCACTTATCTTTTTATTGTCCTGCTTACGTTTTTTGTTCCTTCAAAGACTCCGCTTGTTGCCAGATCGAAGCTGGCACCCTTGATTATCGGTTCTTACCAATCCATGATAAGTCTCATATCACCGGGCTCATACCAGAGATGGAAGAAGAAGTTCCTCGGGCAGAAGGAGAAAGTGGGTGCAATGGTTTCAGAGAAAATCGAAGATTTGACCGGCAAAGATGGATTCCGATAAATTATCAGGGGCTATTAGTTCTCTCATTGAATTGGTGGAGCGACTGCGAAGTCCGGCCGGCTGTGCATGGGATGCCATACAAACAGATTCGAGCATCAGGATTTACCTGCTTGAAGAGGCCTATGAGGTCCTGGAGGCCGTTGAGAAATCATCTCCCCCCGATGTTTGCATGGAACTAGGGGATCTCCTGTTTCAGATTGTCTTTTTGGCCCAACTCGCTTCCGAGAGAAAAGAGTTTGATTTCGTTGAAGTCATTGAAAGGATAATAGAAAAAATGATTCGCAGGCATCCTCACGTCTTCGAAAATGAGAGGGTTGGAGGAGCAGAGGATGTGGCCCTCAATTGGGCCAGGATAAAGATGGCCGAGAGAGGGGCTCCCGGAGACACGTCAGCCCTCTTAAGGAGTGTTCCGGTAAATCTGCCGGCTCTTTTGAGGTCCCACAGGTTGAGCGAAAGGGCATCCAAAGTAGATTTTGACTGGGCGAATGCGGATGAAGTCTGGTGTAAGGTTCGGGAAGAACTTGAGGAGCTCGAGTCGGCCATTGTCAGAAAGGACAGGGATGAGGTTGCCGAAGAATTAGGGGACACCCTGTTTGCCCTGGTGAATCTGGCCAGACATTTGGGGTTCAACGCCGAAAATATCTTGAGGCTCGCCAACAAAAGGTTTTTGGAACGTTTTGAGAGGATGGAGGCAGA
>JAXHTA010000455.1:0-3248 GCA_034190285.1 Thermodesulfobacteriota bacterium
GATTGGAGGATCCTGACACCCTTTGGCTTTTCTCTACTTCTGGGAGAAAGGAGGAACCTTATTACGTAAAGATTCTTGACACGGAAGATGAAGAAATTCCCGAGGTCAAGGCCCTTCCGAGGAGAAAGCTCTCCCTCGGTGAACGAAGGGGAACCATGCTTATGAAAATGTTGAAAGACAGAGAAGAAAAAAAAGAGAAAGATAGATAATAGAAGGAGGTATTTATGCAAATCTTTGATGATTATAGGACCTTTATTGACGCAGCCGAGAAGAGCGGTGATCTGGTTAGAGTCAAGGAAGAAATAGACTGGGATCTGGAAGCAGGTGCCATAACCAGGAGGGTCTGCGAGACTGAGGCGCCTACCCCGCTTTTCGAGAACGTAAAGGATTATCCCGGATGGAAGATCCTTGGTTGCCCCCTGGCAAATATCAGGCGGTTCGCTATGTCCCTTGGGCTTGATCCCGACACACCCCTTTCCGAAGTAATGAATGTCTATGAAAGCAGGTGCGAAAACCGGATAAAGCCCGTTATCGTGGATTCAGGGCCTTGCCAGGAAAATGTGATGATGGGAGACGATGTGAACCTGTTTGATCTCCCCGCGCCCATGATTCACGACGGAGACGGCGGGAGATACATCAGCACGTGGCACGCAGTGATAGCCAAGGACCCTGATTCGGACTTCGTCAATTGGGGCATGTACAGACAGATGATCCACTCGAAAGACAAGATGGGAGGTCTCTGCCTGCCTTTTACTGATCAGGGAAGGATCTTCTACGAAAAATATGTCCCCAAAGGAAAACCCATGCCGTTTGCAACGGCCATAGGTATGGAACCTGTTTGCGACGTATCAGCAATGGTGCCTCTTGCAGCGGGCATCTCCGAGGTGGAGCTGGCCGGCGCCCTTAAGGAGAAGCCGATTGAACTCGTCAAGTGCAAGACCAATGACCTTTATGTTCCTGCAAATACGGAGCTTGTGCTGGAAGGTGAGATGCTTTTGCCTGATCAGTTTTATGAAGAAGGTCCTTTTGGGGAGTTTACCGGTTACAGGACCTCTCCGAGAGATCGGCGGCCCGTATATAAGGTCAACTGTATTACCCACAGAAATGATCCTATATTCACTATGTCGAACATGGGCGTCCCCGTCGACGACTCCGCTGCGGTCATGCAAGTTACCCTCGCCCTGGAGATAAAGAAGCTTTTGAGAAATCAGGGTTTGCCGGTAACGGAGGTCTTTTGCCCGCCTTATGGTATAACGTTTCTGATAATAGTGGCCGTAAGGACACAGGTGTATAGTAACGCGGCCCACCACATTGGCAACCTGATCTTTGGGCACAAACTGGCCGGCCCATGGTCTCAGATAGTCATTGCGGTAGATGATGATGTGGATATCTTCAACATGAATGAGGTCTTTCACGCCTTTTCCACCAAATTACATCCAGGCAGGGGTATTCATGTCTACGACAGGTGCCCGGCTGCGCCACTGTCTCCTTATCTGAGCTTTGAGGAGAGGATGAAGAGCGAAGGTTCTAAGGTCTTGTTCGATTGCACATGGCCTGCTGATTGGAAACCGTTTACCGAGGTTCCGCCTAAAATGGCCTTCAGGGGAGTCTACACCAAGGAACTCCAGGAGAAGGTGTTGAGCAAGTGGACAAAATACGGATTTAAGGAGTAAGATAAAGGAGGAAAAAATGGCCAAGGAATATGATACTTACGTAGATGACCCAACGGATTTCAAAATTAAGGAAGCCGAAATGGATATGATCATAAGGGATCTCACGCCTGACAACAGAAGAGAAAAGTACGGCAGTAGGCGAGTCAGGGCCGTTGTGATGCCGAAACCGGAGGCTGGGGGAGACGTGTTATATTTGAGGTACCAGAGGGGCTCTCTCTACCCGGAGAAGTTCGGCATCAAGATCCTAGGATAAGTTGCAGCAGATAGCCTGCAAATAATGGCCGCCCCCTCCTTGGGGGCGGTTTTTTTATGCGTTTTCATCGCTATCTTCCAGGGCAGAAATGACCTTATCAGGGGTTATGGGGAGTTCCCTAATCTCAAGTCCAGTTGCGGCAAAGAAGGCATTGGCTATGGCCGGACCAGGCGATATCATAGTGCCTTCGCCTGCCTCCTTGGCCCCATATGGGCCTTTGGGATCAAGGGTCTCTACTATGATGGAGGTGGTATCAGATGGCCCGGGTGCATCAAGGGAAGTGGGCACGTAATAATTGAGGAAGGAAGGATTCAGGACGCTTCCTCTTTCATAGAAGAGCCCTTCGTAAAGGGCAAACCCCTGCCCTCCAACACCGGACCCTTCGATCTGCCCCTCAACACTCATGGGATTAATGGCAAAACCGCAATCATGGGCGTGGGTGGATTTTAAGACCTTTATCTGGCCGGTCTCCCTGTCGACGTTGACCTCGGCCACTGCTGTGCCGAAACTATAGTTGGGGGTTAGATCATCCCCCCTTTCTTTTGGTACCCATGGCCTGCCAATCCCCTCGTCCTTCGGGTAAAAAGTCCCTTTACCAGTGATTGGGAGCCTGGATTTTGAGTAGGCATAGCGGACCAGCTCACTGTAGGTCACGCCCCTGTCAGGACTTCCTCTCACAAAGGCCCTCTTATCCCTGAGTTCGATGTCATCTATGCTTGCCTCCAGCATATGTGCCGCGACCTCAAGGAACGCCATTCGGACCTCATGGGCCGCCGCCTTGACGGCAGTCCCGGACATAACCGTCACCCTGCTGGAGTAACTTCCTGCTTCCAAGGGCGTAATCGCAGTATCGGCTGCGATTACTCTTATATCCTCGAGCCCGACACCAAGGCCTTCTGCAGCGATCTGGGCCAAGACTGTATTACTCCCCTGACCAATATCGGAGGCCCCGGTAAAAAGGGTAATGGAGCCGTCCGTATGTACTTTGATTGTCCCCTCGAACGGGAGATTAGGCGTCATGTTCACACCCGAGATAAAGCAGGAGCAACCCATGCCGGAGCCGTTCTTCATTGGGGGGACGGCTTCTGTTCCAGCGTGCTTTAAGGACTTGCAGGCCTTCTCGATGCTCTCCACCATCCCGCAGGTTAAGAGGGTGGTATTGAAGGGTGTTATATCGCCTGATTGCCTGGAGTTTTTGATATCCGCGGATGCCGCCTCGGGCGTCCTCTCGCGGATAGACGCCGACACCTACGTCGTAGACCTTGCGGCGGCGGCGACGCGGAGCTTCTCCGCCTTCCCTCCCGCGTCCCCCTCCGCCGCAA
>JAXHTA010000456.1:0-3217 GCA_034190285.1 Thermodesulfobacteriota bacterium
GCCATGGCCGGTTCATTTGTGGTGAGCTACACCAGGGCCAGGGCCGATGGATTGGGGGTCGAATGTGAGGTGGGCTTAATGCAAAGGCCAGAGAGAATTACCCTCCTGATCATTGGATCATTGCTTGGTTCAATCCCAGTAATTGGCTATCCTCTGATCAAGTTGACTCTTTTTCTGCTTGCTGTCCTGTCGAATGCTACGGCTATTCAGAGGATGGTCTACGTGAGGAATCAGCTCCTGAAAGAGAATCGGTCCAAATGAAGGGTCAGCTATTGTGTCCTCACTGTGGTAAGGTAGTGGTGAAATACCGAAATCCTTCTCCAACGGTCGATATCATCATTGAGATGACCCCGGGTTCGTGTATATCTGCATCCCGCAATGCAAATCCCGGGATCGTACTCATTAGGAGAAAGAACCCTCCTTTCGGATGGGCCTTGCCAGGGGGGTTCGTGGATTATGGGGAAAGTCTTGAATCGGCGGCCGTCAGGGAGGCCAAGGAAGAGACTTCCCTAAGCGTGGAACTCCTATATCAACTGGGTGCCTATTCAGACCCGGCAAGGGACCCCAGACATCATACCATTTCCGTGGTATTTGTGGCCAGGGCGTCGGGAGAACCGAAGGCCCGTGACGATGCCAAGGATGTCGGTGTATTTCACCGGCACTCTCTTCCCGAGCAATTGGCCTTTGATCACAGAAAGATCATCCGAGACTATTTTATAAGATGTTTTTCACAAAGCTAAGGGCTGTTCTTATTCCGGCCCTCTTACTGCTTCTTCTCTCCATAGCATTTATCCTATTCCTTGACACCCTAATAAAAAGACCCTCGGTTCAGGTTCTGCTATTAGCCCGGCTGTCCGACGCCATCGGATATCAACTTCGCGCGGGCAATGTAGAAGTCAGTCTGTGGGATGGAATTGGGTTCAAGGTCCGTGACTTTGAGGCCAGGTCTCGGTCAGGGGCAGATGTCATCACCTCTTCCAGCGCGGTAATCTTGTTTGACTCATGGAAGCTACTAAGGGGGCATTTTGTTCCCACAAGGATATCCTTATCCAGGCCCAGGATTGAATTGGCGGCCAGAAAGGGCCGTGAACCTCTAGACAAGGACGAGGTCTTTGCATTTGCAGGAATGCTTGCGCAACGGTTGGCAGGGCTTGACTCAGGCTCTCTGAAGGACGGCCAAATCAGAAGCAATGGTTTCCCCTTCGAGCTTGAGAATCTCTATCTTGATATCTTTCGGAGTGGAGAGAGTCCTGGCAGGCTTCGGCTTGACTTGAAAGGTGAAATCGAATCTATGGGAGAGAGGGCCCCATTTACGATCCAGGGAACCATTAACCATGATTCCAAGGAGGGGAGCAATCCATCTGCCGACATGACGCTCAGTACTGGGCGAATTCCTCTGACCTGGTTGCGGTGGCCAGCCTCCCTGCTAATAAAAGAGGGAGGTGCAGAGGCTCGTATTGAAGCCAGGGGATCCCTGAATGGACCTGTTTCAATCGAGGGGAAAATCTTGGCCGAAGATGTGCGTTTTTTCCTTGAGCGGCCAGGGAGGACCAAGGAGTTTTACCTGCCGCGCCTGGTCTTCGGTTTTGATTCCCTTTACTCGGAAAAGGTGTTACAGGTCTCCTCCCTTAAGGCAGATGCCCCCGACTTTTCACAAACAATTAGTTTAAAAGTCGATTTTCAAGATAGTTCAAATCCTTACCTGGATCTCCGGATCGAAAGTCCTTTCATGCCCCTTAAGACCTTCAAGAGGGTCTTTCCAGGTCCGCTTTTGCCTAAGGACATAGAGAACCGCATATTCCCCCTTTTTTCTGGCGGCGATGTTCGTCTGGCCCTCTTTTCTCTGAAAGGGACCTTAGATCAGATCCGACATTTGCGTAAGCCCGAAAATGCCGAGGGCCTGTCAGTGGAAATTCTGTTTGAAAACCTTGAAATGCTCAATTATAAGGCGTCCCTGCCATTTTATGGTATATCAGGCGGACTTGGGATTGAAAACGGACACTTCTATGTCTCAGGGATGGAGGCAGAGTTCGGACGTTCCATTATTAGGGACGCCAGCCTGGAAATCAAGAGGGTCTTCTTTAAGGACCGATCGTATCAAGTCTCGCTGGATGGGTTGTTTGGTCTGAGCGACCTCATACGGCATAAGGAAATGGACTTAATCTCCCCCGATGTCCGCCGTCTGCTTCATGGATTTGTGTCCGCGTCCGGGGACCTTGAAGCCCGCTTTGATGTCGGATACGAGAGTGATTGGGACTATCCGCGGATTTCAAGAGGAGAATTCAGTTCCAGGGGTTGCTCCATAGCCCATAAAGGACTGGTTTTGCCCCTGTTATTAGATGAGGCCGACTTAAGGATAGACCGGGGAGGCCAGATCCAGTTTCGGTGTGCTGGTCAATGGGGTGATTCCGGGTTCAAGATCTCGGGTTCAGCGGAAAATTCGTTGAAGGACCTTAAGACCCGCATCGAGGCCCTGGTGGACGTGAATGAGGTCTTCGATCATTTCTGTCAAGAACATCGTCCGCCTGTGAAATTCAGCGGACCCGTGGCCTGCCTGGGCACCCTGTCGAGGAAAAAAGAGCTCTGGTCATGTCAAGGCGAAGTTGACCTGGAGGGGGTGGTCATGGATGCGGGGCCCTTTTATATGGACCCTCCGGGAAAGCGGGATAAGATCATTATAGGCATGGAACTACACCCCGGACAACAGGTCCGGCTCGATAGGTTTGGATGCAGTCTAGGAGATTCATCTCTTGAGCTTTCCGGTTTCTACAGCCTGAAAGACAAGGACTCCTTTCGTCTCAATGTGGAGACTGCAAGTCTGGACATGAAAGATCTTGGAATTTACTACAAAAAGACTGATAGGCCAGCACGAGGGTTACTGTCGTGTCAAGCCAGCGTGAATGGGTCTGTCCTGGATCATTTGAAGACGTCTGTGAATGGAGAGATAGTGGGTCAGGAGCTGTCTTTTGTGATGAGCCAGCTTGCCAAACCGATCACTGATTGTCATTTCAGGCTGAGGTTTTCCGGGAAGGAGGCCTTCATTGATTCTGCAAGAATGCAGGTAGGCCGGAGTCCCATCCATTTGCGGGGCAACCTGAGAGGCTGGGACGGCGTGAAAGGGGAGCTGACGGTAGACTCCAACTATCTGATTCTCACGGACCTTATATAAATTGGAACCGGCTCTGCCTCTGAGGACAAAATACCAGGTCAAAGCAGC
>JAXHTA010000457.1:0-3199 GCA_034190285.1 Thermodesulfobacteriota bacterium
CTGTAATTTATAAGCAGAACTCAAATCATCTATCATTGAGGTGACCTTGCCTAATTCGGCCTCAGCCTGTTCAATATAGCCGTTTTCGAGGTAGGACTCGGCCAGGAGGCTCCTCAAGCGGATATCATCTTGGTAGATGCTCAAGGCCCTGAGACATTCCTGTATTACTTCGCTGGAACGCCCATCTTCTTTCATCTTCCTGAGGACGAGAAAAAGAGTGCCCTGTGATGGACCACGGCGCAATATCTGGACAAAAAGATCATCTAATGCCTCCATCGTCTGCCACCATCCTTTCGGAATTTCCGTTCTCGTTTGTGTGTTTAAACTTGGTTGATATAGTCTTTATATCATCGTCATAAGGTTTTTCGTTGCTGAACCTGTACACTACTTCGTTTGGTTTAACCAGATTAAGTTGCTTCCGGGCCACGGATTCCACGTATTCCATGTCCGTACGAAGGCGGCGCACCTCTTCCAACAGAACTTCGTTTTCGTCTGCCAGCTGACGTATTCTATCGACATATTCCTGACGTTCCATTTCTGTGCGGTAAAGGTGAATAAGCCCCCGCTCACCAAACCCGAGCCAGGCCAAAATGACCCCTGAAAAGCAGAGTACAAACAATGAAATTCTCCAAAGTTTTTTGTCCTTGGAGTTCAACTCAAATCACCTTTTCCGGTTCCCATTGGGCTGCGATAATAATGGAGGACACACCGGCAGTCTTTGCAATGTCCATAACCTGCACGACCATGCCATGCTTTACGTCTTTGTCTGCCTCCAGAATCAAATGGACCAGGCCGTCTTTGTCAACAAGGCCTTTCAAAGGCCGACTCAGCTCCTTGAGGCCGACCTTTTCACCATTGAGATAAATGCCGCCTTGCCTGTCGATCACAAGTACGATTTTGCGGCCTGCATCGTCATAGGCCTTTTGGGTCACCTTCGGTAGTCTGATGGAAACCCCGGAGGCAACCTGGAAATGGGAGGTCAACATGAAAAAAATCAATAGCAGAAAGACGACGTCAATGAGAGGAGCAAGTCCCAGCCTCGGCTCTTCCTCTTTGATCTTTTTGAATCGCATATAATGCTACTCCATCTTGCTAACGTTTTCCATAAGTTCTACCAGCCTGATGGAGTTTTCTTCCATTTCAAAAATCAGGGCGCCAGCCTTGTCCTTCAAAAACCGATAGCACACAAGGGAGGGGATTGCAATACAAAGACCGGCGGCAGTGGTAATTAAGGCCTCGGCAATTCCACCGGCCAGAGGGGCCGGATTGCCAATCCCCTGGGCCGATATGGCATCAAAGGTCTTAATCATCCCCGAAACCGTCCCCAAAAGGCCCATAAGGGGAGTCAAATTGGCGATGGTGGACAAAATGTCCACATTTTTCTCAAGAATCGTTGCCTCACGGCTACCTTTGCCCTCGATGGCCTCCTTGACCAGCCACATGCCCTTTTGCGCATTTTTCAGACCGGCCAGAAATATCCTGGCAATGGATGAAACGTCACTCTGGCACAAAAAGATCGCCTCTGATATCTTCTGTTTTTTAAGCAATTCTTCAACTTGGCGGATAAACTCTTCCGGGATGATATGTTCACGCCTCAAGACCCACAGGCGTTCGAAAAAAACGGCCAGCGCCACGACTGAACACATCATAATAGGAATCATCAGGATGCCGCCTTTTACAATCAGATCAATCATGATACCCCCCCCAAAAACCTTACTTTCTGGCTTTCTTCTGACATGTTAGCTCTTTTCAAATCGAACGGGACAGAGGTCGCAGGAATTTGTAACTTCTCAAAAAGTCCGGGTATATCCTCCTATCCAAGGGCCATGTGGGTCTCTTTTGTTTTCCCTGACTTTTTGAGAAGTTACAGGAATTTGTTTCAAGGATTCAAAATGTTAAGGTTTCTTAAATAACATACCTCTGCAAACATACGAAAGACAAAAGTGATCGGGTAAATGCTCCAGAGCCTATTACCTATATAACCGGCCTCAGAGGAGCGACTCCGGACATTCCTCTGTCAGGAACTCTATTTTAGCTGGATATATCAAGAAGATCAATTTTTTGGTGTATCTTCTCAATACCCGGGCCGTGTGAAAATAAGACGCCTAGGCCCGTGGGGGGCTTTCTTGGCAAAACCGCATCACAAATGCTCCATAACTTATGGCACGCGCCCTGGGCATTAAACAGGGATTTGGCCGCTGCCGGGTTTATGACTGCTTAGGACATTGTGAAGCCTGCTGCGAGATTTAGCTCTGCCAGTATGACCTGTAAATTAAATAGTAAATTATATGTTATTCTTTATTGACTTTTAGTGAAAATTACAGTATAAAGGGCTTTGTCCGAATCTATAGTCCTATAATCTTATAATCGCTTGAAATATTGAAACTTTCCCTGTTTTATGGCCACTGAACCATGTGAACTGCTACTGACTTAATTCCGGCTTGTCCGGATCAGGAGGTAAGCATGAAATTGACAGAAAAACAAAAGGCCGTCTTGGATTATATCCACCGCTATATAGACGAGTGGGAAAGATCCCCGAGTTTTGACGAAATCTGTTCCGAGTTCGGCTTTCGTTCCTATAACACAGTCACCACGTACCTGAAAATCCTTGAAAGGAAAGGCTATATCCGCCTGCCCGGAAAAAAGAATCAGAAGCGTTGTATTAAAGTGATCAGTCCTGTGGAAACCAGACGTTTCGAGTGTCCCCTCTTAGGAAGGGTGGCTGCTGGCAAGCCGATCGAAGCGGTAAAGGACGTTAGGGCTATTGAGGTTCCGCCGTCCATGACAGGGAGCGGAGAGCACTTCGTGGTCCGGGTTAAAGGGTCTTCCATGATCGAAGACGGCATCCTGAACGGGGATTTTGTGGTCGTGAGGAAACAACCCACGGCAGAGAACGGCGAAACCGTGGTTGCCCTGATCAACAACGAGGCAACCGTTAAAAAGTATTATAAAAGGAAAGGTTACGTGGAACTCCGGCCTGCCCATGCGGGGATGGAACCCCTTAAGGTCAAAAAAGGGGATCTACGGATTGAAGGAAAGGTTGTGGGGGTTATGAGATATTACAAATAGCCTTTTGAAAATAAGGCGCTTTGATCCGTGTGGCCTCTTTTGGCAAAGCCGCATCACAAATTCTACATAGCTCGTGGCACGCCCCCTGGGCCATAAATAGGAGTTTGGCTTAGGCAGAACAGGGTGCCGT
>JAXHTA010000458.1:0-3193 GCA_034190285.1 Thermodesulfobacteriota bacterium
AATATATCGCTCCCAAACCCCATCAGATGCTTGTAGGCCCAATGGCCCAGGCCCCCATCTTTGGGGAGACAATAGCCGCCGATTCCCGGCCCTGGGAAGATGATATTGCTGTGAGTTGGTCGAATCTTAATGGCATTTATCACCTTAGTAAGGTCTACACCGTTGGTCTCTGCGAACAGACTCCACTCGTCAAGGAACGCCAAAATGGTTGCCCTGTAACTGTTCTCAACAATTTTGCATGTCTCGCTTTCAAGGGGCCTGTCAAGGACTGTTAGGGGATATTCATCGACATTGAGTACTTCTGACAAAAACCGGGTGACTTTTTCCCTGCTTTTCTGGTTGATTCCGCTGCAGACGCGCCAGAAGTCTCTCACGGACCGTACGTATTCTCTCCCCGGCATCACTCTTTCAAAGCTGTGAGCCAGTAAGGGTTCCTCATCAATTCCTCGGGCCTTAAAGGCCTTCTTAATGATGGGATAGGCCACATACTCAGTGGTACCGGGAGGAACGGTTGTTTCAATTAGAACGAGACAGCGTGGAGAAATCTTCTCTCCCATGATCTTGAAACTCTCCTCCAGGGCACTTATATCTGCATGTCCGCTCCTGAGATTGCCGAGTTCCTCCTTGACAAAGTCGCATTGCACATCTACGACCAGGACGTCTGCCAGCTTGAGGGCATCATAGGTGAAGGTAGCGGTCAGCGTCTCCTTGTCGTTCACACATCGCTCAATCAAGGGAGACACTTCGGGATCTTCTGCCTCGATTGGAGATACGCCCCGGTTGAAGAGGGGTATCTTCCAGAAACTTCGAATACTTGGCCTCTGCATACCTATGACATATTTGTTCGGCTTTCCCTTCTCTTTATCCACCGAATCCGCCACCACGCCGGCCATAACAGCTCCAACAAAACCCAGCCCCATGACAACTACAATCTCAAAGCCTTCCTCTTTTCTGGATTTAACCAGCTCGTCCAGCCTCTCGTATTCCTTTTCGTAATCATCTCTTTCAGGGATTTTAAACCTTTCTCCATCAGGGCCAATTGAATATTCCATAAAATCAACCATCTCCTTTCTATAACTCTATTTGCGTCATGTTCATACTTTACCCAAACATATCTCTTCATTTCTTGAATTTGAGCCTCAGAACTCCCAGATAAAATGAGATCGATCCCTTGACGTCACCGAGATTAAAAACATCATCCCGATACCAGAAAAGGCCCAATAAGGTCTTAAACATCCGAATAGGCCAGGGTTCGTCAGGAAAATCCAGAGGAGTTAATCGATTGGTTAGGGTATAGTAGAAATTCTTTAAGAGCGCCTCCTTGCTCGATACGGTTCTATCTTGAGGTATTTTGAGAGTGCTGCCCTTTATTCCATAGGCCCGCAAGGCTAACATAGGCTCATCATACCCACAGGCATAAACCTTGGCCGTAGTTCCTCCCAAACGGCTGTTGAGTTCCAGGAAATATACGGAGCCACCATTTTTGTCTATCAGAAACTCAAAGTGATAGTTCCCGGTCAAATTAAAGCGATTGGTAAATTCTATGCATTTGCTGCGCAAATCCCTTTCCAGGGTGGTAGGACGAATTGTCAGTGTCACGCCTTCAAACTTCCGCTCGACCAAAAATGCCTGGACCCCGATCGTCTCTCCCGAAGTGGTGCGCGCACCGTGTACTACCAAATTCGGCAAGTTCATAAATGGCTGCGCGATGATAGGCTTTTCTATCTCTTGGCGGGATGCTATATACGTCTTTAATTCTTCAGGCGTATTGGCCTGGTGAACCTTAAAAGCAGGTTGGACCGTCCCACCTTCGGTGGGCCTTAAACACAAGGGAAAGTCCTCCAATGCAATTGAATTCAGCGCCGCTTCATCCCGGGTAATAAAATAGGTCGGAAGGATGTCAAGACCCACCTCATGGGCAATTTCTATCTGCTTCCTTTTTGAAAGCAAGTCCCTAATTGTGCCATTCGGCGGAAGCCATAGGGCGACATCAGGAGGGAAAACTCGACGATGGTCATTAAGCCAGCAGGCGATCCTTTCATTGATGCAGATAACCCCACTGGCCCTAAATTCTGTCAAAAATTCATTAACAATCTGAATACCATCTGTCTTATTCACTTTCTCTGGAGGCAGTGTAGTAAAGCTGTCCAGGTATCTTGAATCCGGCGTGGGCTCCCTTTTCGAGCGAATACAAACCATACCAACCGAAAATCCCTGTCCTCCCCAACTGCGGATACACGCAAGGGTAGGCGGCCCGAATTGACCGACAATAACCGGACGGACGGAAAGGTTTATTCTAGAGATGTTGGGTCTCATGTTCGTCAAGATTCAGTCAGTTAATATCCCAATATTTATCAGCTCCGTAAAATGGCAATTCAAATGGCCTAATGAGGCTGCGAACCGTATGTGCGTGGGAGGCGGTCAGACGTTTTTTCCACTTAAAGGCTTGTTCTACAGTGACCCGTGAAACGGCATAAGTTCCCTGAACATGCTTGGTAGTATTAGCAACTATGTATTTCTCTACGCTCTTACTCCATTTGAGGCCAATGGAATCGAAAAGTTTCTGAAATCTATCAAGGGGATTAGTGCATAGGTCTTCGTAATAAATGATGTTTGCATCTGAATGCTCAGCCAGCACATTTGCCAAAATACGATGGCGAATTCCCCAAATCACCCCCATTTTTTCAATGGGTGTGTCTGCCTTTTTTATCGCAGGCAGATAAGGCTTGATATGATCGTCGACAAGCATTTTCTGTTTGAGTAACGCTTTCAGGCTTTCCCCAGGATCGGTCCCCTGGTCTAAATCGGACAAGACAACGGCACAGGGATGCCGAATTACTACTACCAGTACAGGCTTATATCGTCTATAGATCCAGCTCGTGCTGACCATAGTCACCACTTCCTTGACAACAACCCTGTAACCTGGAAACAGACGCCTCCACCTCTTTTCTGACCAACTCATTCTAAGCGATGGAAGCCCATAAAAGGCCTTGTCCAGCAAAGCGGAAAGCTGCAAATCAATCATGTCCTTTCGAAGGTAACGATCCATTATGGTCATGTCATTCGTTCCGTTCGCCAGTGGATTACAGGGTTCATGATAATACAGCGCTTCAGGAGCTTGTGCTAATGTCCTTCCAACCCAGCTAATACCACTTCGAGGGTGTCCTATAACAAGAATGGGTTTGCTTCCAAC
>JAXHTA010000459.1:0-3172 GCA_034190285.1 Thermodesulfobacteriota bacterium
CATCTATATGGAGCATAAAGTAACTGGCAAATGGAGATAATATGCCCGCAGTTGATCTTAAGGGGATTACCAATTTCATATGCCGGGATATAAACCTGGATGTGCTTGCCGGCGAACTATTGATCCTTTTTGGCCCAAACGGCGCGGGAAAGACCACTCTGCTGAATGTCATCGCCGGTCTGACCGAATATGAGGGCTCAGTATTTTTTGATGGTATAGCTATAGACAGGCTTCCTACACAGAAAAGAGGAGTGGGCTATCTTTTCCAGGATCTGATGCTGTTTCCCCATCTTGACGTAGCTTTGAACATTGCCTACAGCCTGAAGGCCCAGGAATGGCCAAGGGAAAAGATTGAGGCACGGGTAAATGAACTGCTCGATCTGATGCGGATAAGGCACCTGGCTAATCGTTTTCCCCGCCACCTTAGTGGCGGGGAAAAGCAGCGTGTGGCCCTGGCCCGTGCCCTTGCTCCCTCCCCCGGGATACTGCTCCTGGATGAACCTCTGAGCAGCCTGGACTTTCGGACCTCAAAATATCTAAGGTCCGAGCTGAAGCGGCTTCAGCGCAGGCTGAAGATTACCACTCTTTATGTCACCCACGAATTAGCCGAAGCGGAGGAAGTGGCCGACAGGATAGCCATCATTCATAAAGGTCGCATAGAACAGATAGGAAGACCGGAAGAAGTCTTTTTTTACCCTGCAAATGAAAAGGTGACCGCCTTTATCGGGGCGCCCAATATCCTTCAATGCGATAAGACCCGCAATCTCGGCCATGGCCTGGTGGAAGCAAGGTGCGGCGGATTGCCTATAATTGTCCCACACGACGGCAATTCAGTAGGGCGGATTGGACTGTTTCCACGGGACATATATATTTCTCCATTCAGGCCCCCAGGACCTAAAGTCAATAGGTTCGTAGGAACTGTTACAGAAATAAAACATGCCCCTGATTCGATCCGGCTGACGGTAAAAGCTGGGACCAATCACCTTGTGGCGGAGTTGGATCATTTTACATTTGAAAGCATGGGGATAGAAACAGGTCAGGAGATATTTATGATATTGAAGCTGAGAGGGATGAGAGTCTACGAAAAGGAAGCCAGCGAATAATTCCCTAATTCCAAGTCTCCTGCTTATTTAGCCATACGACTACGTGATTTCAGCCAACGCTGGAGTCCAGTCAAATAACCGTTCCTCCGCGTTGGGGCAGTACCTAACGAATCACCGGCAGACTTATCATAGTTGGTAAGACAACTCTTACAAAACTTGATCGTTGAGGTGTTCATTGTGTGGATGATGTAAGACCAAAAAATAGGCCTATAAACCAATAATCCGGGCTTTCAACACGGGATTCACTATAATAGGATTAGCATTCTATAGGAAAAGCCGATTTTATCCTTGATAGGTTTATTGATTTTTGAGATGATTCAAATGATCCATCCGGTGTTGCCTTGCCTGTTGCAGCCGAATCCTTTCTCACCCACCCCGCAGCAAAATGGGTGTTTCCATGGAAATACTTAACGAACTCATTTCGACTTTGACCGAGGACAGCGAGATTCGTCAAATCCACACTTGCGTACACTGGACGGCCGTAGTCAGCAGGCATTGCGGTCTGTCTTCCACATTTAGCGATGACAGCCTTCCCCACGGACAAGTGAGAGATGTGGGGAAATTGACTCAAAAGACGGCGTTGGAACTGGTGGAATATTCCAGGTCTGAAAACCTCCTGGAGGCATCAATCGGTATGGCTACACTGAACTCCCTTTTGGAAGTGGATGAAAACAGGTGTTTTCAGCTCAATGCCATTGAACTTCTGGCGGAGAAAGGTAAAGGCAAGAACATAGCTGTTGTGGGACATTACCCGTTCATTCCAAGACTTAGGAAGTTGGCAAATAAGCTCTGGGTTATTGAAAAAAAGTCCCATAAGGGAGATTTGCCCGCCGAAGAGGCCAAAAACATATTACCTCAGGCCGATGTTGTGGCTATAACAGGGACCTCTTTCATAAATCATACCGTGAATGAGCTGTTAGATTTCTGCGGGAAAAGCTGGGTGATGATGGTAGGGCCAACCACGCCTTTATCACCCGTCCTTTTCGACTATGGTGTTGATATGATAGCAGGTTCAAAGATAATTGACCCCCGGGAGGTCATTCAGTGTATAAGCCAGGGCGCCACATTTCAACAGGTCAAGGGCGTGAAGCACCTTATCATGAAGAAATAATGTAACCATCCACAGCCACAACTCTTCAGGACTATCAGTTTTTGTCCCGTCTTGGCTTCGAGACGGGAAATAATTAGTGTCTGAACGGCAAATTGTGAATCTCTGAACGACCATGAAATAATCATTCTCTATCACAGGAGCGAAAGAACTCTATGGACAAACTGACAGTCGTCATTAAAGGCGGAGGGGAGATGGCTAGCGGGGTCGCCTTTAGATTGGCCAGATCCCATTTCAGGATATGTATGACCGAGAGTCCCCAGCCCCAGGCGGTTAGGAGAGAGGTCTCCTTTTGTGAGGCCGTCCACGACGGAGAAAAGACAGTGGAAGGAATGACAGCCAAACTGGTTCGGTTTAGTGATCAGATAAAGGCCATCTGGGATCTCGGGCAGATACCCATAATCGTGGACCCTGAAGCTAAGATAATAGATTTCTTGAAACCGGATGTCGTGGTAGATTCGATTCTGGCAAAGAGAAATCTCGGGACAAAAATAACCGATGCGCCCCTGGTGATCGGTTTGGGCCCCGGCTTTTACGCTGGAAGGGATGTGCATCTGGTAGTTGAGACCAATCGCGGCCATGACCTGGGCCGGGTCATATCAGAGGGGGAAGCGGAAAAAAATACTGGTATCCCCGGGGTAATTGGAGGTTATGGCGCAGAAAGGGTCTTTCGAGGTCCTAAGGCAGGTCGTTTCAGGCCCCTGAAGGATATAGGAGATTACGTTGAGTCCGGTGACGTGGTGGCAATGGTTGATGATCTGCCCGTCAAAGCTCAAATCAGAGGTATCATACGGGGGATGTTAAGGGATGGGACCGAGGTCTGGAAGGGGATAAAGGCAGGGGATATAGATCCCAGGGGGATCAAAGAATCCTGTTATACTATTTCAGATAAGACAATGGCAATCGGAGGGGGCGTTTTAGAGGGGATATTGTCCCGATTCAATCAGTGAGGTAGCTTATG
>JAXHTA010000046.1:0-13276 GCA_034190285.1 Thermodesulfobacteriota bacterium
TTGGGAATGAGAGCGCCCTCCGGCTAGATTTTGGATACGATTACAGGTATTTTGAAACGCAGGATCAGAATTATGATACCGAATATAGACATCGAACAGATATCAATGAAGACAATGAATATATTTTCGAAGATCTCGGCTTTTATACAAAAGCCAACTATGACCCTTTCGAAATGCTGCGTCTTTTCGCAGGAATAAGATACGACACCTTTGATGGCGAATCCGATGACAATATTAACGGCGGCGATACCGATATGGAAGAATATGATGTCTGGACCTATTCCGGCGGAGCAGTATTGACCTTCCTGGATGATTACAGCATTTACGGCAACGTGGGTACCGGATTTACACTTCCAATAGGGGGCGCTAAATACCAGGATAATGCGCCTGACGAGGCGGATCTTTTTCACTGGGAGGTCGGTTTTACGGCCAGTCCCATTGAATGGATGCTCGTGCGCTATGCCTACTTTCAAAGTAAAAACGACGATGAGATTAGATGGAGCGCTGGAGAATACAATTACGAGGGAGAGACACTCAGGAGGGGCCACGAGGTTGAGTTGAGCCTGATTCCTGTTGAAAGTCTGGAGTTCTTTTTCGCGTATACTTACGAGAAGGCTACCTACGAAGAAAATACCAACGATGGCAACAGGGTCCCCAGCATCCCGAAATATATCTTGAAACTCGGAGCCGAATACCGTGCGCCTTTCGGTACTGCTTTTCGTGTATGGTACAGGGATACAGGGAAATGGTACACTACCGCAGATAACGAACATTCATATGAAGGGTATGAGGTGGTTGATTTGAAAATTTCTCATACCATATTCTCACAATGGGATCTGGCCCTTGACGTGAAGAACCTCTTTGACGAGGACTATTCGGAATATGTCGGATACTGGACAGACCCGTTCGGGATGCCTGACAATCAATACGCGGGAAGCAATGGAATATATTTCCAGGTTACCATGAAGTACGATTTTTGATCTTTGTTATCGAATGGCCCTCCCGGCGTATAATAGATGAAATTCTTTAGGCCCCGGGGGATATTTGCTAAAAGAGCTTTACAATGAAAATGGTCAATAGCGGACTTTCAACCTTTTTGCCTGCAATTATGATCTTTTTGCTGCCAAGTATGCTTTGGGCTCATGGCGTGAGAGGAAAAGTAGCTGCCGGAGGCATGGCGGTAGGTGCCCAATACGACACCGGAGAACCGATGAGCTACGCCAGGGTAAAAATTTCAGCTCCAGGTGCGGAATTGCTTTTTCAATCAGGAAGGACAGATAGAAACGGCCTCTTCTGTTTCTTTCCGGATGCCACAGGCGATTGGCAGGTGGTGGTGGATGATGAAATGGGTCACCAGCTGGAGGTTATCGTGTCTGTGGATGAGGCCATGGAGTTGAAATCAAATCAACAGAATACTAAATCAATCGTGAGTTCCCTTTCCAGATATGAAAAGGCTTTAATAGGTGTCTCCATCATCCTTGGAATTTTCGGGATTTCCTTTTGGTGGAAGGGAAGGAAAATTCATGGTAAGATGAAATGTGCTCAATAAGGACGGCCGTCGTTTCTTTCGATATTTCATCATTTGGATAATATGATCAGAAAAGGGCAATATGAAATGAGAAAACTTTTTTGTGCGATCATTCTCCTTTCTTTCTTTACCGCTGGTTGTGCCGCTGTAATCTCCAGGGAATTGAGAAAAAAGGTGTCAACAGAGCTAACCTTCAAAGATATCATCAAAGATCCTGAGGCCTACAAGGGTAGAGTGGTTCTTTTGAGCGGCGTAATTGTCGGCTCCAAAAATACAAAGGACGGGACGCTATTTGAAGTGCTTCAAAAACCGGCGGATATGGAGAGGAGGCCAAAGGATGTGGATGAATCGGGCGGGAGATTTCTGGCTCTGTATGATGGCTACCTTGATACAGCAATATATAGCAGAAATAGAGAGTTGGTGGTCGCGGGAGAGATCAAGGGCAAAAGGATCCTTCCGCTTGATGAAATAGAGTATTGTTATCCTCTTATCTCAATCAAGGAAATTCATCTCTTTAAGTCCAAGAAAGAGGAAAGACTTCATACATATCCTTATCCTCATTGGTATCATCCGCCTTGGTATTATTACCCGTATTGGTATTCCTGGTAAAAAAGAAAACGGTTAACCCAGTTTCGATCAGGTATTTTTTCTACGGGGGAGGTGATTATGTATGTGTGAAGCCAATGCGTTTATTTTAAAAGACGGGAACGAAGAAATGTTCCTGGAAAATGTTGACCTTGTTAAGCTGGAAGGAGATGAGATCAATCCGGTCAGTATCTTCGGCGAGCAAAATACCCTCAAGGCCAAGCTTAAGCTGTATGATAACACCAAACGAAAGATCGTGTTTGAACTACTTTAAGGCATTAGAGGTAAATCTGTGATCTTGATGGTCGTGGACGGCCAGGGCGGCGGCATAGGGGCCACCATCATCAAACAGGTGAGGGATACTATTGGTCTTGAACCGGAGGTCCTGGCCTTTGGAACCAATTCCATCGCCACCTCACGTATGCTGAAGGCAGGAGCGAACAAAGGGGCAACGGGTGAAAATGCCATTATCCGCTCAATCCCTGAAGCGGATATGATCATCGGTCCCCTCGCTGTTATTATGGCCAATTCCATGATGGGTGAACTCACCCCCGGAATGGCGGAGGCCATAAGTTCAAGCAAAGCCATGAAGATTCTGATTCCCCTTACTCAGGAAAATATAAGGGTTATCGGCGTTATAGACGAGCCTCTGCCCCACCTGGTGGATCAGGCGGTAACAGTGATAAGGAGAATACACACAGATCGCGAACCCTTCTGATATTTGCCTTTTTACCGAATTCATTATGACAGTGAATAGCAGGGAAGGATATAGGTTAAACGACCTGCAAGTATCTGGACCATTAACCCGTATCGGCACACAAATCCCTGAATGAAAATCCATGATCACGGAAAAGACCAGGGGTCTTACCGTGACCGATGAAGATAAGAAGACATGCCAGAAAAGCGAGGTTGAGGAAAAGGCGCGAGGGAGAGGTGCTAGAAAGATTTCCGGACCGCCTCATCAGATATCTTCGTATGGACATGGATAAAATCATGGGTAAAGTCAGCAAGGGCCGAGAGGATGCATTCTTCTAATATCTTTTCAGGAATCCTCACTGTCTCTTGCCCGGACAAATGCCAGATCCGGTCCAGCGCCAGACCAACATAAATGAAATATATGTATATAAGCATACCTGGCATTTACGCCCTTGTCCGTGAGCGCCCATTGACAGTCAAGCCCCCTAAAAGAGCGTTGCTTATATCGTTGCAGCCAGCAGGCAACTACCACTTTGCCTTCCCTTTTGAAGGGGGATGGTTTGGGTGGGGGTGATCCAGAGAAGAGACTGCAGAAACTGCGCAAGAATATAAAGGTAATCGGCCTTTCATAGCACCATGGCGTTTGCCATATCGCGTCGGTTTGATTCGGTTAAATATTCGTCTACGATATGCTTCGTTTGCAGCAGACCATCGACTTTCTTAACCTCTATGATCCACCACTTGCAGCCGATCTCAAGTAGGAGGGAAAAACGTTGTTCCACGCTTTCCAGATTTTCCGGCGGAATATGCCCAAGCCCGCTGACCTCACTGTGATATATATGGGCGTTCAAGACACGATCTGGATGGGGGATGACAAAATCTTCAATCGCGTATGCCTGAGTGCGGACCGCTTCGCATACCCAGGCATGGCCTATATCGAAGGTCACTGCCGCCCCGCTCTTGCGAATAATTTTCTCAAAAAGGTTAGGTCTACTGGTCCATCCCCAGGCCAAGTTTTCAAGGCATATCTTTACCTGATGGTCTTCACCATATTGAACAAGCCGCCTCAAATTGACTATAGTCTCCCACCAAGAAAGGGGTCCGGTCGAATCACGGCCCAGCCCTATATGGATGGTCAAATATCTTCCTCCCACACCGGAGACAAGGCGGATGATACGCTGGAACAATATTGTAGCAGCCTTTGCCTTTTCAAGGTCGTCATCACCCAAATCCACCTGGTGAAATGGGCAATGATAACGGACCTCAAGGGGTTCTAAAGACGATACGCCTTTCGTCCACTTTGTCATTTCCCCCGGCGTTTCAGGCAGTTCCTTTGGATCGAACGACCAGTCGATACCCGAAAACCCGTTTTCAAGGGCAAATTCTTTGAGTTCCTTTATGTCACTGAAGATGTTGGGGATAGCCAATTTAGGTTTCAAGGGGCTTTAGTCTCTCTTGAGCTTGATTCGGTGCTGCCGCCAAAGGGGCAACTTCATACAATATTGTGTTCACAGAGCCAGAATCCGGGCCGCTACCTCCACATGATTTGAGATACGTCCCGAAGCATAAGACTTGATGATCTCCCTTGCACACGGCACGGCAAATTCTTCGAGGTATCTCTGAACTCGCAGTTCGGGAATCCTCAGACTCGCATCCAATCGTTGATAATTTCTTGACAGGACGCATCCCAGCTGACCCTCTCCTTCCCGCCACTCAAAACCGAGGATATCTTCAATGCGATCTCCCTCTTCAACGCCGCGTAATGGCAGGAGTAACCGTATCCCGAACTCTTCAGCCAGATCCTGATAAGTATTCAAAACTATGCAAGTCTGATTGACTTTAACCGTATCATTATGCTTCTCTCGCTCCCCGGAAATAATTGGCGCATTACCCAATGTGAGGGCAAGAGGTATTCGAATGCAGTGCAAATAGAGATGGCATCCAATACACGGGGAGTGAAAACCGTATCTTGATATAAGTTCATTAATAAAGCGCCCGTTTAAGGCGTGCCAAAACCCCGGGGACCCCATCGCCAACAGGCCGTGCACCCGGACCTGGGGTAAACGCTCGGTCAGGCGCGCTGTCGCCTCTTCCACACTCGACCAGGGCCCGTGCTCCGTCCCCGTATATCCATATACGGGAAGCAAATCAGTGAAGCCATCTTCCTCCACGCTCTTAACCGCCGCTGCCACTGCATCGCGACCCGCCACTTCAACAATGGCCAAACGGGGCAATGCCCTGTACGCCTCAATTCTTTGTGGAGTAAGCAGCCATGTCGGAAGATTGATGACACATTCCGGTTTGTTCAGGTAGAGTTCTTTTAGCTGAGAGTCGAAGCCAGACATCGAGTTATTCTTTCATTGGCTCGCGGAATTTCTATCGCACCATGCGACGGACCAGGGCAAGACCGCGGCCTTACCATTTTCTCCGGTCTTCAACTCTACATACTATACAAAATTCCTCCTGTTGGCAATATGGGTTCCAGACGCAACCCCGCACACAGGCATCCTTCTTTCTTGAAAGACTTCTTCAATCGCTCTTGGAATGTGCCTCACGATCTCCATAACCTGGGTGGCCGGTGTAGGCCGGGCGTAGGATCCGGCGAGCCTGTTGGCTTCCGCGGCCAACATTGCGGCCTCCTCAACATCCAGGCCTGAGTCGATCAGGGCCGAGACAATACCTGTGAGGGTATCACCTGTGCCACCTATTGCTTCGAGAGCCTCTTCCATTGGGCTATCCACAGTGGTCTTGATACCATGAACGTCGGCCACATAATCCTTTTTGCCCTTGACCAGTAGGAAGCGTGAGGCGTTATCGTGCGCATAGGCGCGAGCGACCAGATCGGGGACCTGGTTTTCTTCGTGAAGGATAAACCCACGGGTGTAGAAGGGATGTGGTGCGGCTTCGTCCGCCAAAAAGGCGAGTTCCCCCACATCAGGTGTAAAGAGATCATAAGCTGCGGCCTGTCCGCTCATCTTGGCAGCATACATAAAACCTGCGTCAGCAATCAGGATCGGACGTGGTGTCATTTCTTCAACAGCGAACAGAATCCGGTTGTGCCAGTCCACGTCTGGTAAAGTATAATGAAACGTGAGGGTTGTAGCATCGGACATTCCCAGGCATCGTCTCACATGCTCATAAAGCAAACGGCTGCCGTCGCCCACACCGATGTCACCCGCCACGTAGCCTACAGGCCCCGGTTGGTCAAAAACCTCTCCGACTCTTATCGCAGCAGCCATCAGGGCCGGTGTACCCCGGTTCACGGTAACTTGTCTGCCCTGTATACAGATCCTATCGTTTATCAAGGTCACCTTCCCCTCCAACAGGGGAAAACCTATCTCAGGAATGGTTCCCACTACTGCAAGCATCTGCGTCTCATCTCCTCGTAGGCCAGCTGAAGGGCATAACCACAGAGTGTGTGGCCTATTGTGCGTGGGTCGGGTGCTTCGTTCATCGACTTTCCTACCATCTCGTGGGCCAGATAAGGGACATCAGGACACCCGCCGCCGGAAATGTTTACAATAATCATCGTTTCCTTATCAACGGTCAGCTTCATATTGGCTGCGCGGATCATGAGGTAACGGCCAAAGTCCTTGGCATGAAAGAGATCAACGGGTCGGAGAAGAGGTCCCCTGACCGGGACCATTTCCACTGGCTCAGCCCCTGCCTCCTTTAAGGTCCTGAGGATATTCAGGCCTTCTATGAGGGGAAATTCGATTACCAGATCACAGCCCTTTCGAATCTCCGGCGGCGGACCCATGACCCTTATATTCCATGCCTTTGCCTTGAGCACAGTTTCCGCACGTATAACCTCGCTCGTGTTCTCGAAAACCAGAATCCCACGATCCAAGTTACGCTCATCCTCACGGGCCTTTGATAGTCTTCGTCTTATAAAATCCAGAAAAGCCAAAGTCATTCCTTAGCAATAGTGATCCGGTATCCTTCATCCTGTTCCCGAACATCTTTCACCTGCCAATCCTGGCTTGCAGCGGCACGACTAACGTTTTCTCTGGAGGTATCCGTATCCACCATAATCTCAATCTGTCCATTTTCCATTTTCTTGATCTTGTCCAGGGTCATTAAGACGGGTTGAGGGCATGAAAGTCCCCTAGCATCAATGATTGTACTCATATTTAGACCTCCTCAGGCAGTCTTTTTTCTCATGGTAAACCCTATAAACAGACACACAGAAAGACCTACAATCACCGCCGCGATTCCGTGTGGCCCGACCCCTTTGGGTGAACTGGCCAGGCCGAAGTTGTGGGAAAAGGCGGCCCCCACAATCATACCCAGGACAAATACGGCGGCGTCACCATCACCTTCTCCCGCCAAAAAGAGCTGACGTCCGGGGCAGCCTCCTGCCAAAACAAAGGCCAGGCCGGCCACGACCATGCCCCCGAAATTCCACACAGTCATTGTATGTGCCACCGGCTGTCCGGCAAAACCGGGATGAAATTGTCCCAAGATCAGATTTGTGATGAAGGCGAAAACCACGAGGGCAATGACTCCGAAAAGCAAATGGACCTGCCGGAAGAGGATCAGGTCCCTGAAGGCGCCCATGGTGCAGAAGCGGCTTCGCTGGGCAAGAAAACCTATGACAAGACCCACTATCAGAGAAATGATCAGCGGAGCATGCGCAGACCCGGGTCCCTTTACACTGTAAAACAGGATTCCGCTCCTGGGCTCGCCTTGAACCTGCGGGAATAGGACCATCAAAACCAGAAAACCCAGCATGGTCAAAGGCAACAACCACCCCACCGAGGTATAGGTTGCATGAGTACGGCCCAGGTTATATCCGCCCTTGAGAAAAGAAGTGCCGATCCAGATGCCGCCGATCAGCCCAAAGAGGCCGAAAACGGCATTTCCGTCTCCGGCCGCAAGTCGCAGCAAGGCCCGCCATGGGCAGCCAAGAAATACCAGTGCCCCGATCATGGCAAAGGCACCCAGCACAAATCTCACAATTGGAGCGGAACCCGAGCGAGACCGAAACTCATTGAACATATAGGCAGCGGTCAACGAACCCAGGACAAAACCGATGATTTCGGGCCTCATATACTGAACCACACCGGCGCGGTGGAGTCCGATAGCCCCAGCGATGTCTCTCTCAAAGCAGGCAACGCAAATGCCCATGTTCCCAGGGTTACCCAACTTCTGTAGTAGTGCCGCTAGGACGCCTATAAAGGCCCCCACGGCGATAATACCAAAGCGTGTGCCAAACAGATTCTTTACCTGTCCCATTCTGAACTCCCTTCGCGCCCTTTCTGAGGGCATGTTTAACGAAAATAGAAATCCATACCCCCAGTGCGTGGTTGGTTATGATCCGGTAGCGAACTCTAAAAGCCCACGGTAACCTGGAATGTAATCACATTCTGATCTTTTCCACTATAATTGCCGCTCGGAGCAGCGAGATTTGTTTTCTGATCTATCTGAGTCCAGTCCAGGGTAAGCTTGGCGCCGTGGCCTTTTATAAAATAGTTCACTCCGACACCGGGAAAGACCGTATCAGGCTTGCCATCTACATTCAGCCGCTCGTAACGAAAATACGGCTGAAGCGTGCCCGGACCGATTTTGCCGGGCAAGAGGTAACCTCCCTGAATATAATACATCTCCGCATCATCTCCGCTGGTAAGCCAGCTATAGCTGAGGGTTTGTGTCACATCCTTCATGTCGATGTAGGCCGCTTCGGCAGTGACTGCGCCGTCACCAACTGGATAGTCGAAAAAGATGTCGGTAGTCCAGCCAAAATTATCTTCGCCCGGCCTGCCGGACAGAGTAAGGTCCTTCTGGCTATGAAGGCCTGCGCCTAAGGCCAGCACTTTCTTCTTACCTAAATATGTCCCCTTGTTGAACCAGGAGGTTTCGGGCTCCAGGAGATTAAAACACACCCTGCCGGTAAATCTCAGGTTGTCGTCCGGGTTATCACCGCCTTCCACCCCTTCGGATACGCCCAGACGGTATTGGATCTTGCCGTCTAAGGGATTGCCCCAGAAAACTGCACTGTCGTCACGGCCTACCTTGCTGGCATAGAATATCCCGCCTCTTACCCCTCCTTGATTAAAGGGAAGTTCAAGGGGTAATAGCGCAAAAGTTGATGTGGTGCCGTAGTTTCTCGTAAAAGGGACATACATCCTTCCCAACTGGACTTTGAATGCTTCACAAAAATTGTAATAGATCCAAGCGTCTCTGACAGCAATTCCGGTCCCTAATCCCATTCCGGACCTGTCCAAGCCCTCCTGACCAATGCGGTCAGCTGCAATATGGCCGAAAAAGCCCATCTTTGGTGTGACCTCTCCTTTGAGGTAGAAATAGAATCTACGGATCATAAAATCATGGAGGTCTTTTGTACCGGCCTTTTTCCCGTCTTCCACATACTGATACCAACCCTGCATACGCAAGCCGGCCTTAAGTTTATGTTTTTCCATGAATTTATTGATCCGTGCGCTTAAGGCGTTTTGCCCGTCAAGCTCAGTCTTCAATTCACTGACCGTCTTTTTCAATTCTTCCACCTCTTCGCGGGGAGGTGTCCGGTGCCCTCTTTGTCTTTCCAGGGCCTCAATTCTTTTTCTGAGTGTATCCAGTTCACTGTTTTCTTTCTTTTCCAGGTCTTTCAGTCTGTCTTTCAGCTCTTTTATGTCCGAATCCTCACTCTGGGCAAGCACTGGAACATTTGATACGAGAAACATCGCAGCAGCAAGAGACATTACCACAAATCCCACAAGAACCGACTTCTTCATAAACATTCTCCTTTTTCTCTAAGTCTTGATTACCTCGTAAAAAACAAAACCCCCACCGGCCACGGGAAAGGAAACGGAAAGCGCTATAAGTACATCATTTTTCATAATTTGCCAATCCTGCCAAAAAGCAGACCGGGAAATACCGGTTGAATTCCCGACCCCCGTGCCGCAGACTTTTCCCGGGGAGGGAAGCGAGGCATGCGCAAAGGGCAGCCTCAGGGCATCGGGTATAGTCCCGGGTATGAGGTCGGGAAACTCTCTGTTTATATATTGATCACCATATCGGACAGCTGCATGGCGGTAACAATATCAAGCATGTTGGTGGTTTCACCCACCTGTTTTTTCTCAAGAAGATTGAAATGGTTGAGGCATGTGCCACATACAAGTATATGGATGCCGCCGTGTTCCAGTCCTTTTAGAACAGAAAGAACATCTGCTCCCTCAGTGGTCAGCTTTACCCCGTTATTTACAAATACCAGACGCCACAATTCACTGCCCATCTCCACCAGCGTCTTTAGAAAACTAACCATTAGTTTTGAGCCCAGTTCATCATCGCCATGGCCCATGCGGTCAGTGGCCACCATGACCATGATTTTTTTCTGTTCGGTTTCCGGTTTCTCAGCCAACGTGGTTTCGGGAACACTCCTCCCTTCCTCCCTCTTTCCGATGACTTCGAAATCATTTGCCTTCTGTTCGACGGATACCCAAAAATCCCTGGACTCCAGAAAGCGGCTGACATTTTCCCTGGCTGCTTCATTGTCGACCGTGACCTTGATGGTATTAGGCTTTTCCTTTTCCATGACCTCCTTTGTCCGTAGCACCGGTTCCGGACAGGCAAGTCCCCGCGCATCAATTTTGTTTATCATTCTTTCCTCCTGACTCAATGAACTGGAGTGTTAAGAGCCCTTAACATCTTGATCCACCCCTAACACAAACTGGACGGGTTCTGACAGATAGAAAATATTCAGGCTTTTTGTGAAATTCCACGGAAATGGATTTTATTCGGCTCCTTCAGCAAGAAGCGCAGCACCTAAAGCACCTAACATCTGTGGATTTTCAGGAACCTGAACATCTCTTTCAAGGATATCTTCCAACAAATAGCCCATGCAAGGATTTTGCGCCACGCCACCGGCAAAGACAATGGGTTCTTCAACAGAGACTCTTCTCAACATACCCACGGCCCGGCGCACCACTGACCGGTGCAGCCCCAAAGCAATTTCTCGGCGATTCTCACCCCTTGCCACCAGTGAAGTGACCTCGGATTCAGCAAACACGGTACACATGCTGTTCACATGAAGATCTTTCGTTGCCTCAAGGGCTTCGTTCCCAAACTCTTCCAGTGTGTAACCGAGAGAGTTTGCCATGATTTCTAGAAATTTGCCTGTCCCCGCAGCGCACCGGTCATTCATCTCAAACTTTCTTACTCTACCCGCATCATTGACGGCAATGGCCTTTGAATCCTGCCCTCCGATATCCAGTATTGTCCGGGCCTGAGGGAACAGGGCCCTGGCGCCCACCGCATATGCCTTGATCTCCGTGACTGTTGGAGCGTCAAGTGTGAGTTCAAAGAGATGCCGACCATACCCGGTGGCCATGATCCGGTCATATTCTACTCCAGCAAGGATCTTTTTGGCTTGCATCATCGGGTCAAACCCGGAATCCGCCTGTCTTGTCTTGATAATATCACTGTCCTTCAACAAAACCAGTTCGATCGTTCGGGAACCGATGTCGATGCCTGCAAACGTCATTCTTATTTCCCTCGTTCTCCGAAAAATCCAGGCAGCTTGCGAATAACCTTTCGTATTCGGGATAGTCTGATAATTCAATATACTTAAGGCTGCGAGCGATATCCTCTGCTTCCTCTCGTTTTTCTCCGGATAGGAGCGCCATAACGGCGCCTGCTTTTGACGAATTCCCGACAATTGTGATGCTATTGGCCAATTCTTGGGGGATCAGTCCTATGGTGGCCAAGCTTTCCGGCCTGACGTTCTTTCCGAAGGCGCCGGCAAGGAATACCTGTGATATATTGCCGAATTCGACTCCCACTTCCTTCGCAAGAACTGTAATCGCAGAGGAGACGGCACCCTTTGCCAATTGAACCTGACGGATATCGTCCTGAGAGATGTGAACCATAACATCATCGCCTGAATAAGGGTCTTCCACCAAAATGAATCTCCTTTGTCCGTCCTCCCCTCCGAGCCGACTTGCTATGACAGGACTTCCTCGCCTCTGCAAGAACTCCTCTTGGCTAAGAATTCTGCCCAACTTGTTCATGGCTCCGCACTTGAACATCTCAGCCGCCACATCCAAGATTCCACTCCCACAAACGCCGGTTGGGGGTTTATCGCCAATAGTTTTGACCTTAACCGAATCGCCAATATTTACCGCTTCGATAGCCCCTTCGGTGGCCATCATCCCACGGCTTATGCTTGCCCCCTCAAAGGCAGGACCTGCCGCACACGAGCAGGCTACCATCGTGTCAACAGAACAGAAAGATATCTCCCCATTGGTTCCAAGGTCTATCATAAGAGTTGGTTCCTTTGCCTTGCGGAGTTCCGTTGCCATGATCCCTGCCACGACATCAGCCCCAATATAGCCCGATGCTATGGGGAGGCAATAGACCTCTCCAAATTCGGAGATGTCTATCCCTATCTCACTAGCCTTTACCGTCAATCCACGCCGAAAGGCAGGGGCATAAGGAGAGACACCGATACAGGCTGGGGAGACTCCCAGAAACAGGTGAATCATCGTGGGATTCCCCGCCGCCACCAATTCGTAGATGTTCTTTCTGTCAATGCCGTGTTCAGCACAAATTTGCCTGATGAGAGAATTGACTGTCCCAACAATTAGCCCCTTGAGTTCCTCCACCCTTTCTGGATTGCGCCTTGTCTGCTGAATTCTGGAGAGCACGTCTGCGCCATATTTAACCTGTGTGTTCAACCCAGAAGCCGAACCGACTTCTCTGCCGGTGTTGATGTCGATCACTGAGGCCACAACATTGGTAGTGCCGATATCCAGCGCAACGCCGTAACCTTCGTTCGAGGTGTCACCTTCTTCGACACCAATTAGCTCATCTGCGGATAGGACACAGGTGATTTTGAATTCGGAGTTCCTCAAAGCGGGGGGTAACGACTGCACAATACTCAAGGGAACCTTCCCTGCGAACCTTAGCTCCTCCTCAATTCTCTCCAAATCGGACCTGTTGTCTTCCAGCGACGGTCGGTTGAGAGCAACAAAGACCTTTCTGATATTGGGACAAGGGGCAAACTCCGGCATATCTCCCTGTTCGAGAATCTTGACACCTCTATTACGAGCAGATAGGAGACTCAGCCTTGTATTACCTATGAGCTTGGTCCGGCAGGCAAGCCTGATACCTCGTGAAAGCTCAGCCTCCGAAAGCAGCTTTGCCTCCGTTTTTTCAATAGGAGAGACTTCCCCCCCAAGAATTTGCACCTTGCACTTGCCACATATCCCCTCACCAGCACAGGAGCTTTCAACGTCTATACCTGCATCGCGAAGAACCTGGAGAATACTGTCGCCACTTTTAGCATGGAGCACTTTCTTGTAGTGGAGAATAGCGACTTCAATTCTGTTCATCCTAACCTCACTCGCGTGTGATATCCAACATTCTTTCCTGGACACCTAATTGTGCGCCTGTTCATGCCGGTCTTATCGCAGCATGAGCAGGTGTGGATTTCGCGAAGGAAATCCTAAGGAGCTGGGTCATAGTTGT
>JAXHTA010000460.1:0-3158 GCA_034190285.1 Thermodesulfobacteriota bacterium
CCGGGCTTCCCAAGGATATTCTCCTTGGGAAGCCCGGCGACGGTGCAAAGATCGTCTTCGGGTCCTTAAATCAGACCCGTCTTTCTGCCGCGGCCGGTGGTATTGGGGTGGCCCAGGCATGTCTTGACGCAGCCACAACTTACTGCCAGGAAAGGGAGCAGTTCGGACAACCCATCAGCCAATTCCAGATGAACCAGGACTTGATTGCACAGATTTCCGCAGAGATAGAAGCTGCACGTTTAGTTGTCTATAAGGCTGCATGGCAAAAGGATCAGGGCCAGTTGGGAAATACCCTGGAAGTGGCCCATGCCAAATATCTGGCAGGAGAAGTGGCGGTAAAGGCATCTCAGGTGGCCATGAAGATCCTCGGGGCCTATGGGTATTCCACCGAATATTCGGTTGCCCGGTTTTATCGGGATGCACCCACCTATCAGATCGTGGAGGGTTCCTCGAACATCTGCAAGTGGATCACAGCGCTTGATCAGCTCGGCATCAGAAAGGCGAACAAGTAGTTTCCGTCCTGAGGTCCAATCTGCCTTCGAGCGGTTTGTGGATGGACACTAATTAATTGAGATATGACACGGAGGAAATAATGAGACCTTATTTTGAAAAAATGACTCCTTTTGGCAAACCTCTTTCAGATAAACAAAAGGATAGTGCACAAGAAAACATCGCCGAGATCAATGCAGTGGAAAAAAAGGTGGCCGAAGCCGTCGAGGCCGTAATAAATGCCGGCATACCGGCCGAGGTGATCAAAAAAAGGGGCCAGATGACTGTCTGGGAGAGGCTGGAATATCTCGTCGATCCCGGGACCTGGTGCCCTCTCCACACCCTGTATGACCCTCAATTCAACGAGGAGGGGACCACTGGCGTGATCGACGGCCTTGCGATGATCAACGGCAAGTGGGCGGTGGTCATTGGATTTGACAACAAGGTCATGGCGGGAGCATGGATATCGGGGCAGGCGGATAATCAGCTCAGGGTCACCGACATGGCCAAGAGGCTCCATGTGCCTCTGGTATGGGTCGTTAATTGCAGCGGCGTGAAATTGACGGAACAGCAGGAAGTATATGCAAATCGCAGAGGAAACGGCACAACCTTTTTTCGGCATGCCGAGCTGGAGACCCTGGGAGTTCCCATACTGGCGGGCATATATGGCACGAACCCTGCCGGTGGTGGCTATCAAGGAATCAGCCCCACAATCCTCTTGGCCCACAAAGACGCCAATATCGCTGTGGGCGGCGGCGGAATAGTAGGTGGAATGAGTCCCAAGGGCTATTTTGACGAAGAAGGGGCCGAACAACTCATTGAGGCTACACGCCACTTCAAGCAGGTCCCTCCGGGCAGCGTGCCGATCCATTTTAACGAGACTGGCTTTTTCAAAGAGGTCTATGAGACAGAAACAGGTGTCCTTGATGCCCTTAAGAAATACATGGACATGGTTCCTGCATACGACCCCGAGTTCTTCCGAGTGGCTGAGCCAAAAGAACCCAAGTTCCCGGTGGACGACATAAACAGCATTGTTGCCTTCAACCAGAAGAGGAGCTACAACTTCGATGAGATGCTGGCCCGTTTGTTTGATAACAGCGAGCATATGGAATTCAGACCCGACTATGGCCCTGAGGTATACACTGGCCTGGCCAAGATCAACGGTTTGCCGGTGGGTTTCATAGGCAATCGGCAGGGATTCCTGGGCCAGAACTACCCGGAATATGCGCCTTACCCCGGTATTGGCGGCAAGCTTTACCGACAGGGGTTGATCAAGATGAATGAGTTTGTCACTCTCTGCGGCCGTGACAGGGTCCCGATTGTGTGGTTTCAAGACACGTCGGGTATTGATGTGGGCGATATCGCTGAAAAGGCCGAACTGCTGGGACTCGGCCAGTCACTTATATATTCTATTGAACAGACCGATGTTCCGCAGATGTGCGTTATACTCAGAAAGGGGACTGCCGCCGCCCATTACATCATGGGAGGGCCAACGGCCAACAACCACAACGCCTTTACATTAGGAACCCCAACGACTGAGATTTACGTTATGCACGGTGAAACAGCCGCTGCCGCCTCATTTTCGCGGAGACTGGTAAAGGAAAAAGATGCCGGACGGCCGCTTGGGCCGGTCATAGACAAGATGAACGAGCTGGCACAACAGTACTATGACAATTCCCGGCCCGTATACTGTGCCAAAAAGGGCTTTGTGGACGAGATTGTCTCATTCCCGGATTTAAGAAAATATATCGTGGCATTCGCCGGCTGCGCCTATCAGAATCCTATATCCATCTGCCCCCATCACCACATGATGATTCCAAGGATTATCAAGGGTTAAAAGTATAGAAGGAAGAGGTTCGGTGCTGGCTACCGTACCGGCTTCTTCCTTCGCAAAATCTTAAGATAGGCAGTACTACAGCCATGGAATATTGAGACCGATGAGAAGCTTAGACCAGGATAGTGCAATGTTTGAGACCGCATGTAAAGCCACTGCAGGCCATATGCTTCCACCGGATCGCTCGACCACCCAGCCAAGGGCCAGACCCGAACATACCTTCGTCAATTCAATAGGGGAGAGATAGCTCGCCGAGTGGGCCAGGCCGAAAAGCAACGCAGATATCAGGTTCTTTGAAGTAAGTGGCCCTAGACACCTTTGCCCCCATAAATTACGGAACACGTTTTCCTGTAGGTACCCTCGAAAAAAGACTTCTTCAGCTAGGGCCAAGGGGATAACTAAGATTGCATGCTCAACCAGATAATTCACGGTGTCACTCACCTCAGGGTGCAGAAACATAGCCCTCAGGTAGCCCTTGACCAACCCAATTAGACCTGCGTACAAGGCACAGAGACCCATCAGAACAATTAGCCCAACAAGGACCCAGCCTTGCCGGCGGAGGGCCAGAAAACTTTTCAGTGCCTCAGGTCTCCCCCCAATGATAGGTAGTATCAGGCATGCTGCTATAAAGAGAAAGCAAATATGGTGGCTCACCTGATTGCAGATAAAGGCGGCCATAACCACAACACAATAAAACACCATCCACCGACCCGGTAAAAAGGCCCAAGAAGATTGCCTTGTGAGGGTCTCGTTCATTCCAGTTGCCCGTTCCTCAATTGTTATTACCACGTATTACGGTTTGGCTCCCACCCAAACCCTCCCCTCCGAGTGGGAG
>JAXHTA010000461.1:0-3156 GCA_034190285.1 Thermodesulfobacteriota bacterium
CTGCGGCCAAGTCCAGTTTCATCAGTGCATCTACCGTCTTGTCTGTCGGGTCCACAATATCCATCAAACGCTTATGGGTACGCAGCTCGTACTGCCGCAGTTCGCAGTCTGGCAGTCCGATGTCTTGAACTGCTCATAACATTTTTTTCCAATCAGTTGCTCCTGGGACATGCCAATCATGTTGGCACCGGCCTTATTCATGTAGCGGATATTAAAATCCTTGTCGATGATCATAAAGGGCGCAGGAATCTGGTCAATGTGGCCCACAAGAGTGTCAAGAGTATCGTTTATACCTTGTACGATCTTGGCGTAGTCACCGCCAAACTTAGAGGTATCACCCCGGGTATACAGCTTTCCTTCCATCGCCGCATATGTCAGCATCCCGGTTTCCGACATCATTTGCTTCATGGCCTTGGTCATTTCATTTAAGGATAGAGCCAATTCACCTATCTCATCCTTATTTTCCACATTGATGGTGAACGAGGTGTCTCCTGCTGCCAGTCTCTGCGCCACATCTCGCAGATAAACAATCGGCTTGGTGATAATGCCGGACAAAAAGATACCGACAGCCAGACTGGCTGCCAGGGCAATAATAATAATGGCAATTATAAAGTTACGGATAAATGCAAGGCTCTTTCTGACAGTTTCGTTTGTCTGCGCCATGCTTTTCCGGCCATTTTCGGCAATTTCTTTTGCCTCTTCGACAATACGAGGAGCCAACGGGATTAAATTCTTGAAGACTTCTTCGTCCGTCTTTTTGGCTATCGCAGCGAGTCCCAAAAAAGAATCAAGATATTCTTCCACCTCTTGTGTCTTTTCTTCGCTTCCTTCTACCTCCTCTATGGCCAATTCGATTTGGGATTCTGCTTCTTTTTGCAGAAAGAAATTGGAATTCAGCAACAATCGACCTACAAGCAGTTGACCGGCCATCAAGTGTTTCAAAGCTTGCGGATCTCTTTCCAGACTATTCCTTAATTCTTTCCCCTGGGAAAACAATTCTTCCTGGTTCTCTATAAAGATCGCTGCCCTGGTTGCCATTTTTTGAAAAATTTCAATATAGTCATCAGCCATCTTCTCAATTCCATCTAATTTTGCCAGAGATTGACTGCTTTTGGTCTTTCCTCTTGCAGCCACTATGAGTTCTTTTAATCTCTTGCCATGCTTTTCCGCCAATTCACGGTCTTTTTTATCCTTCAAGACAATAAACTTTTCAACTGAAGTCCTCATAGATAAGATTTCAGCTACTACCTCATTGGCGATTTTCACTTCTCCAGCTACATCAATGACCAAGTATGTCACCTTTTTTCCAAGAGACTCGAACTGGCTGACGGAGATGACTCCCAGCAACAAGAGGAACAGAATAATCAGCAGGTAACCACTGATGATTTTTCCCTTTAATCTGAGATTTAAATTCCTTAGCTTAGGCATTGCTATAATCCTCCCTTTGGCTAATATATGGTGTTTCCTACCAAATCCACAAATTGGTATTGGTCGTGTTCTTGGCTGCCTCCGCAGTTATCGAGGCAGGATTCTTAATTAATTCCATGCCCTTACCTCTTCCAGCGCTATCTCCCTTTTCTTCCTGGCCCGTGTTTGCCTATTGGGGTATGGTGTCAAACGCCCCCGCATTTTCTTCCGCTTTCACCTCGCTTATTGCATCACATTCCTGCGGGCTCAACACCTGGTCAATGTCGAGAAGGATCTTAACGCCGCCTTCCATTTTGGCCATCCCTAGGATGTAGTCAGTATTCAGAGAGCTTCCAAATGTCGGTGTATCTTCAATGTCTTCATACTTGATGTTCAGCACTTCGGAGACGGCATCCACCACTATGCCGATCACAATGTTTCCCGATCCCCCGGCGATCTCCACTACGATGATGCACGTACGTTCGGTATAGTCTATCTCCTCCATCCCGAATTTGAGCCTCAGATCCACTACCGGGATCACCTTACCCCGAAGGTTGATAACGCCCTTGACGAACTTAGGTGTCCGGGGCACGGAGGTGATTGACATCATGCCGATGATCTCCTTTACCTTCAGGATACCTATGCCGTATTCCTCACTGGCCAGCATGAAGGTCAGGTATTTTCCTTCCCTGCCTGCCTGTGCCGATTCATCAGGCAGGTCTGTCACGGCCTTTTTCGTCTGATCCATCCTTTCAGCCAATTCTGCCAACTCTATCCACCTCCTTTCTCTCACATCTCCGTTTCTTCAAGACCATTGCCCCAGTACTCCAATCTGCGCCATGCCCCCAGGCCCGAATCAACATGATCGAGCATTTTTTCCAATACGGCAGCCACTTCCACAAAATTGCTGTCAACAAATGTCAACAAACGCGGCCGCAGGGTATGCCCTCTAGCAACGGTATCTTCTTCCCTGTCGGGCAGCACAAGGATAATGCGAACATCCCAGAGCAAATCGCGAAGTGAAAGAATGCCAGAAAGCTCTTCCTTGCTGCCTGCCATTATTATCATGACAGAGGGATTATCTCCTGGCTGGCGAAGCCGGCAAGCAAGGCTGTCAATCGTCCTATGGATTTCTATTTTCCTATTCGGGATCAGTGTTTCTATTAAGCCGCGGAGCCTTTCTCCGGCTTCACGCATAAAGTTTGTATAAAAAAGCAGATTCATTCCCGGCCCCCTCTTTTGGAGAAGGTTTTGCAAAAAGAGTGCCGTAGGTAATGATGCCATGTAACCCATGTTAATTCAATATGTTGTGTGCATAGGCCGGAGGAACGAAACGTAGAAAATTGTTCAAATTCTGTCCTGATAACAGGACTGGTCCGGAAAACAGGAATATTGTGATGATTCTGAAATTGTGTTCTCTGGCTGGAAAGAGGATACTTGCATGACTGTTACGGGGCCTGGGTGGGTGTGACTAATGAATGGAAGGGTCGTATTTCATGCTTCTTTAGGAGTGCGTATAAACGAGACCTGGAAAGACCGGATACCACGCAGGCCTTTTTCATGTTTCCTTTGGTCTGCCCTATGAGATTCTGAAGATATTTTTCTTCAAGCCCTTCTCGAAAATCACGTAATTCGGGGAGTTCCCCTATATTGGATGGGGATCCATATCCACCGCTATCTACCGGAGTCTTTCCGCTGACCGAGGCCCTGGCCGCATGGATTCGAATGTTTACTGGGAGGTGAAGAGGA
>JAXHTA010000462.1:0-3155 GCA_034190285.1 Thermodesulfobacteriota bacterium
AAGGTATTCTGTGAAGATGGGGATAAAGGCGATGGTGAGAGAGCCTTCCGCAAAGAGGCGTCTCAACATGTTAGGGATACGGAAGGCCACAAAAAATGCGTCCGTGGCCATGCCAGTCCCAAAAAACCTGGCCAGGACCATATCACGAACCATTCCCAATACCCGACTCAACAAAGTGAAAAACCCCACCGTACCGGCGGCCTGGCTCACATTTTTCGTCTCAGATTTGGCCAAGTCCGAATCTCTCAAAGAAAATCCTTGAAATAACTAAATAATCAGAAAATCAGCCTCTAATATGCAATTTTGTCAGTCCCCCTGTCAAGTTCAGTGGGCCTCTGTCCAGGATATCCTTGCCCACAGGATGGAATATGGAAGAGAAAAAGCAATGGCTTCTTGACGGGATGGGCCTTGGCTTGGTAGCTTTCAAAAGGTGTCGGTGATACTCTCCTATGTAGGCCTTTCTTATCACCGCAGTGCAGACTATTTCAATAACACAGGTAAAGCAAAGTAAAATGGTCAAAAAAAACATAGTCTCGTTTGATTTGGACGGAACACTCGCAGATACGACATTCACATCACTCGTGTGGGAGGTCGGTATCCCGAAGCTTTATGCAGATAAATACGGCCTGGAGTTGGCCAAGGCCACATCCTTAGTGACATCCGAATATGAAAAAATCGGTGATTCTTCCTTAAAATGGTATGATATCGCCTATTGGTTTGATTTCTTTGATCTACCCGGGGATTGGGAAGGCCTGTTGGAAGAACACAGAGATAAAACCCGGCCGTTCCCGGAAGTGAAAGAAGTGATTGAGGCCGTGGGGCAACATTTTGACCTCATTATTACCTCGAATGCGGCCAGAGAGTTTGTTGAAATCGAGCTGGAGGAGATGGGGATTGCAGATTATTTCACCAGGATCTTCTCGGTAACATCTGATTTTGGGATGGTCAAAAAGACACGTCACTGTTATGAACAGATTTGCAGCACCATGAAAATTCGGCCAGCGAATACCATACACGTGGGCGACCACTTTGAGTTCGACTATTTAGTCCCCAAGAGCTTGGGAATACAGGCATATTTTCTTGATAGAGATGGGAAAAGACCCAAAGAAAGGTCCTCCGTCCGGAATCTCATGCAGTTTGCTGACTTGATCAGCCCCGCCATTTAGTGCCTGAACGAAGGCTATGGCTCGACCAGTTGCGCTTTACTTCTCCTGTCCCGATCCCGGGAAAAACCGGTAGGGTCGGTCAAAGCTGGCGGCCAAACTCCAGCGTATGCTTGTTGATACTGATACTCACATGTTGCTGGATCATCTCGCTGCCGATTTCTTTGAACGGGAGATAGACCAGTGCTGAATCCTTTATGTCAAATCTGAGGTGAGGCAGATGGGGCAAGACCCCCTTTTTGTTGACCGCCGAACCAGCCAGGATGGTTTTCATTGCCTGTGTGGCCTCAGAAAGAGGCAATGTCACAGGGTAAAGGTTTTTCCCTCGGAGCGTCTCCTCCGTCTGGAAGCGGTACTGGGAGATCGTTAACTGGCTTGACAGCCTCAAGAAGACCTTGGGCCGGATCTTGAATGCCGGGCTCCAGAAAATCATTACCTCATTTTCCCATCCCTTTCCGGCCACCCGGGGCTGATTTGTAAGCCGGACAAAATCCGAAAAGGAATTGATTTCAATGCCTCTGGCCGTGGCTGATATCTTCCAGAAAGGAAGATACTCACTGTGTTCTTCCCCACCGGCCGCTACTTCGAAACTCACGGGGACAAATCTTCCCTCCGATGCCTCCCAGGCCTTTTCACAGTTGCTGCACGTCAGAACGATACTGTCTCTTTCGGCATGCAAATTCCATCCGCACTGAGGACACAGGGTAGGCATAAATATGAGCTTCCACCGCGGATTCTTCTCCGTGGCCTGTTCGATGGCATCCCTACCCTGCGGAAGATTGACCAGTGGTTTTGCCAGTATCGCATCAAAAAGCCTGTCTCCGTCCCTAAACATGGGAAGATAGATCAGGCTCAAGGCCTCACCAATATAGGCCCTGTGAAAGAGCCGGCCGGATGAGGATCCTGAGGGCAATTTTCCTGCTCTTTTGAGTAGTTCGGACGCCTTAAGACTGAACTTGAGAAATGAACCAGCTGTGTCCGGTGTGACGAATCTCATCTTCATAGCCTGGGGTCTCAGCCCTAAAGTCATGGGAAGACCCGTGAGGGAGACCCCTGCCTGCGTGATATCCACTATGCGGTGACCCACATTCCAGCCACTGCAAAAAAATACGTTTCCCCTGAAGCGGAGATATGGGGCGTAGATAATGTCTTTACCGGGCGCCCTATGGGGCAGTAAAAAGCGGAAATAGTTCGGGGTGAAAAGGAAATTGCTGACATTGCAGTAAGGGCATCTTAGCAGGTGGTCAGTCTCGTCCAGCTCGATGGGCGCCCCGCACTGCGGACACTCCTGTTCAACAGTAAAGCCCATCCTATCCCAACTTTTCACCGCACTGATTACAGAAGCTGGACCCAGGCAGGTTTTCAGTCTTGCAGCGGGTGCAGATCCTTGCAGTAGGTTTCTCGTCTGACGGATGACCGCACTTGGAGCAAAACCTGGCATTTGGCGCCAGGTTCTTGCCGCAGTTGACGCATTGATCAAAAATCACCTGTTGATGCCCGCAATAAGGACAGAATTTGGCGTTATTGGGTATCCGTTGTCTACAATCAGGGCAACTAACCTCGCCGGGTGACTCACCGGCCCCGGTTCGAGGCCTGAACGAATCGGAAAACATCGCCGGCATCATCAGGCCCAGTCCCATGCCCATGCCTGATCCTGCATCGCCGGTGGACTCGGAGGCCTTTTCCATTGCCATGGCCGCCTTCATCTTGACCAACCCATCCAGATCCTGAAGCACGCTCAGCCGACTCTTGTCGTCTATGGCCTTCTGCACTTCGGGAGGCGGCGTGATGGAAGTGATATACAGGTTATTCAAGCCCAGCCCGAAGTGGCTGAAATCACTTTGCAGACTCTCCTGCAGGCCGGAGGAGAGTTCGTCATATCGTCCCGGAAGATTAAAAATGGTGTCTAGGTTCTCGCCAAGGTGGTCATTGAAACGGGAGACAATTACCCTCTTTAGGTATTCCTCGATTTCTTCGGTCGTATATTTTCCC
>JAXHTA010000463.1:0-3129 GCA_034190285.1 Thermodesulfobacteriota bacterium
CTGTCTTCAGATGTTATAATATGAACATCCAACATCGAAACTCCAACGTCGAATTTTGAATAAGGTATTCTCCCATTTTATAAACAGGCGAAGCGATTTCATCATTCGATGTTCAAAAAAACGATACAACCTTGCCATTCAATAACCTCTTATCATTAGGCATATTATTTGGTTCCTCGCTGTTGTGTGTGGGTGGATACCAGGAATCTGATTATTTTTCAATCCTCATTGAAACCCCCTCACCCTAACCCTCTCCCTCCATGGGAGAGGGAATCTCCCTCCCCCTTGATGGGGGAGGGTTGGGGTGAGGGTGTCATCGAAGATATTGATTTAGCGAGGAACCGGAATTGCTTAAAACTATAGTTGTTGCTCAAGGGCAAGTGGCACACTTCTTCTTAACGGTCTTTCTGTTGTCTTCTTTCCGCCATATGGCGGCCTGCTGCAAAAGGAATGTATTATACCCCGCCAATCCGCCCTGGAGATAGAAGATGTTCTTCAGGCCGGCCTCCTTAATAAGCCTTTCCATTCCTTCAGCATACTTCCCTGTCCGGTTGAATATAAGGATGTTTGTTGCTGGGGCCTCTTCCCTCGCAGCTGCGATCTTCTTGAGCGCCCCTGTAAAATCATCCTTCCCCCCATAAGGGACGGACACCGCACGGGGAATCAGGCGACCCGCTTCAGGGGTTGCTGTCTCAGAGACATCGACCGCGACCAGGTTGGCGCAGTCTCTTTCCTGAAAAAGGTCCTGAGGTAGTACCTTATTCATCTCATTCTTGGCAAAGACATCGCCTTCGAGAGGGGCCCCTTTTTCATTCCAGAGCTGCAGCCCTCCGTCAAGGATCAAGACCCGGGCAAAACCGGCACTTCTCAATTGCAGACAGCCCTGCTCAAGCCGGCTGTAACCAAAACCCTCGTTGATCAAAATAAGTAGTCTTTTCTTAAAAAAGATCTTTGTCTTGAGGGCGAAGAAGGGAATATTTATTGAGCCCGGAATCCTGAATTTTTCAAAATCGTTCCCATGTCGCACATCGACGAGGATAATATCTTGCTTTTCTTTGAACATTTGCAGGACGGCCTCTGCAGAGACAAATAACCCCGGGGCAAGGTGTCTCGTTTCTACAGTGAACAGGTCAGCAGGAAGGCCTTTTGGCGGGAGGTCTGTTTCCGCCGGGTTACCCACGGCAGAAATCGAGGCTATAAACACACAGGCAAGACAGATGACGGCTTTTCTGGCCAAGCAAGACATGTGATCAGCTCTTCAGGATCCAGGCTGAAGGTCATTCAGCGGTAAATAGTGCGCGAACGAAAAATCCAGCTTAAGTACAAGCCCTGTCTAAACTCACAACTAGTGTTGAAGCAACTTCGCGCCATTCACACACAAAAGTTCCGGCATGTCAAGAAAAAATTCAGATGCAAGCTGGTCAATTGTTCCAGGTCATGTTTCTGTTTCTTCATT
This sequence comes from Thermodesulfobacteriota bacterium, assembly GCA_034190285.1. GTDB lineage: Bacteria > Desulfobacterota > DSM-4660 > Desulfatiglandales > Desulfatiglandaceae > JAXHTA01. Next base: position 1,457 of record JAXHTA010000463.1, read on the forward strand.
TTCTCCCATTCAACGTTCGATGTTGAGCGCTCGAAGTTCTATGCTCATCTTTTTCACTCCATCTCAAGGAAGGACAACATAACGATCATGATCCGAAATCGCTGGCTTGCCCAGCAAAGGCCCTCAGAGGTTGAAGGGTTTGGAGAGGTTTCAGTAGCGCGAATGTCACAATTGTTAGAAAGCACAACCACTGAGCTAATAGGTCAATGAAACAGTATCGTCACATTGAATTGGTTCGCCCCACCAACGGTATGTGAAATAGTGACCGTTGGATAAAATATCATCGTTCCTGGTGTTGGACAAATAGATATAGCTATTTATCGAATTCTCAAACGACACTGCACCTAAGTCCCCCCACAATGGATCAAAAGGGACCCACCCATGTCTTCTAAAATAAACTTCTGCCCAGGCATGACCCGGAGTTTCATCAAATTCAACAGTATGTCCTTCAGCTACTCTCGCTGGGATTTTCTTTGCCCGGCAAAGCGCAATAAACAGATCTGAATAATCATTGCAGTCTCCCTTCTTGTCATTCAGGGTCCTTGCAGCCCCAATCTCACCAGTATTATAACCACTGTATTCAATATTATCCAATACGAAGTCATATATCTTTTCAACCCTGCCAATCTCGTTTTTCCCGGTTATTTGTCTGGCTACTTTCTGAATCATAGGATCGTCTTTTTCGATATATTTTTCCCGAATAAGATATTTTCCTAAATGCTGCTCATATGCAGGATATCTATTATTCATAGCTGTATTCAGATCATATTTGAATATTTCAATCTCCGCTTTGATATTTATATCAATACTCCTCTCCGGATCAACAAAGACGTATTCAGCATACTTATTTCCATCACTATTAAACACTTTTGAGGGATTTATGGAATGAACAATGCTCAAAACATCCTGCCTGCCGGGTACTGTTTGTGGTATAAGAGCAATAAGTTCTATCCTGGAAGTATTATATGATGAAGTAATACTGAATTTCATTTCAAAGCTGACTATTTGGGAGCTTGCGCAGAGTGGAGAAGCAAAACTCAATAATACTGACAGAGCGACCAAAACAAAAACGCTTAGACGTCCGGGCCTCAGGCAACGGTAGCGGTCTTGGATAGTACGTGTAATGGAAGATGCGAAAAGTGGATGTGGCATAGCGACTACCAGGTCCGTAAATGGAGAGCGGGCATCACCTCGTGGCCTTTGTGATGATGTTCATGTTGTTTGTGCTTACAGATCTAATCTAAAGCGTTCTGAACTCAACTTCTATGCAACGTTCTTCGTCTTTTCGATCTCTCACGTTATCGCACAGCCGAACGGCCGAGACGCATCTATCCCCGGTTACCCAGCCTTCATCATTTTCACCATAATTGATGAAGTGTGTCAATACCTTATCATGTGTCCCCGTAAGTTCTCAAAAAGTCCGGAAATACAAAAGGGTCATGTGGGTCTCTTTTTTGAAGGCCGCAACATGAATTCTTGCGCCGCACGTTCAACGCCCCCTGGCTAAATGAACTACCCCGCAGCAAGCTACGGGGTATCAAAATGGAAAATACTTTATTCCAGCGGAGAAAACCTTGCTCTCCGAGCAAGGTCAGAGTTCATAGGCTTTGCCGTATGAACGACTCAATGTTACACCCAAGGCTGAGTTGCCCAACAACTTCAACCAAGGAGGT
>JAXHTA010000464.1:0-3127 GCA_034190285.1 Thermodesulfobacteriota bacterium
GACTCTTGTCGGGTCAGAGGGCCAAGATCAATTTGATTCCTCTAAACCCTCACCGGGGCTCCAGTATGTTCCCGCCTTCCATGGAAAGGGTAGTCCATTTTCAGGAGATTCTCTTGGGAAATCATTTTACCACCGTTATCCGGAAGAGCAAGGGCAAGGACATTCTTGCGGCGTGCGGCCAGTTGAGCGGCGCGCTTTCGCGGGGGCACCTCGCTACAGTGGACTTGTTAAACCAGAACAAAAATCAGCGTCCAGTTTTTTCTTGATCTAAGTTTTGAACGGATGATAGGGTTCTTGCTTTGATTTTCATAAACATCTCAATAAACCCTAACGTTGCATGAATTTTTGGGGCGAACAGTGTCTCGTGCTCCTGAAAGAAGTTGAATGACAATTTATCGCAAAGCAGGTCTTTACAACATGATTAAACTCGATTTTTCTAAAGGCAACGGGCTGTTACCCGTCATTGTCCAGGACTGCAAATCAGACAAGGTACTGATGCTCGCTTACATGAACGATATCTCATGGAACAAGACCCTTGAGACTGGCGAAGCACATTACTGGAGTCGCTCGCGGAAGGAGATCTGGCACAAAGGCGGGTCCTCTGGCCATATTCAGAAGATCAGGGAAATCTATGCAGACTGTGACAGTGACACCGTCCTGCTAAAAGTGGAACAGGTTGGTGGAGCAGCGTGCCACACGGGCCATGAATCCTGTTTTCACAGGAAAGTGGACCGTAATGGTCATTTCACGGTTGTTGGTGAACAGATTTTTGATCCTGAGAAGGTATACAAGAAATGAAAGAACTAAAATTCGGGATTCCCAAAGGAAGCCTGCAGGTGGCAACCATTAATCTCTTTGCAAAGTCGGGATGGAAGATTAACGTCAATGGCCGTAGCTATTTTCCGGATATCAACGACGATGAAATAGAGTGTGCCATTTGCCGAGCTCAGGAGATGTCCAGGTATGTAGAAAACGGAACCCTTGATGCGGGCCTGACAGGTAAAGACTGGATAGAGGAGAATGATTCTGATGTGGCGGTGGTAGACGACCTGGTCTATTCCAAGACGACTCAGGATCCAGCCAGGTGGGTACTGGCGGTACAGGCTGATTCCAAGATAGAAAGACTTGAGGACCTTCAGGACAAGAAGATAGCCACCGAGTTGGTGAACTTCACAAAGAAGTTCTTCGAACAGAGAAATATCCGGGTAGGAGTCGAGTTTTCGTGGGGTGCGACGGAGGCAAAGGTCGTTTCCGGCCTGGCCGATGCCATAGTGGAAGTCACCGAGACGGGGAGTACCATCAGGGCACACGGCTTGAAGATCATTTGCGAACTTATGAAAACCAACACCCAGTTAATCGCCAATCGGATATCATACCAGGACCCCTGGAAGAGAGCCAAAATCGAGCAAATCAACCTGCTTCTTAAGGGCGCTCTCAAGGCTGAAAACATGGTAGGCTTGAAAATGAACGTCCCGCCTGAAAACATAGAGTCCGTTATGAATTTGCTCCCCAGCCTAAACGCTCCCACTACGGCCGGTCTACACAACTCTGACTGGGTCTCTGTAGAGGTCGTTGTGGAAGAAAGAATAGTTAGGGATCTGATCCCTCAGCTGTTGAATGCGGGCGCCCGGGGAATAATAGAGTATCCCCTGAATAAAGTGATATGACCTTGAATGCTCTCAGCACCATGCGGGACAGGATAAACTCTTTCATGCTATCAGTTATCGGACTGTGACCTGAGGAGTAGCAGCCATGTACAGGATTAGCAAGAGGGCACTGGAGATCCCTTCATTTATCGTCATGGATGTCCTTGAAAAGGCGCATGAGTTTGAAAGGCAAGGACGTCATATTATCCACCTGGAGATCGGTGAGCCGGATTTTCCTACCCCGAAGTGTATTCGTGATGCGGGTGAGGCGGCCATCAAGAGGTGCGAGACCCATTACACCCACAGCCTTGGCATTATTGAGCTCAGAGAGGCCATATGTGAACACTACCACCATAAATATGGGGTCCAAGTTGTTCCCGACCAGGTTGTCATTACCTCTGGAACGTCTCCGGCCCTTTTTCTGGTCTTTTCAGCTCTTCTGGAGGTCGGGGATGAAATCATTATTTCCGACCCACACTACCCCTGCTATCCTAACTTTGCGGACTTTTTAGGGGCAAGGCCTGTATTCGTAAAGGCATGCGAGGAAGACGGATTTCAGCTCAGGCCTGACGAAGTCAAAAAGCAATTAGGGCCCAGGACCAGAGCCATCCTCATTAACTCTCCTTCGAACCCCACCGGGAATCTGCTTTCAAGCGACCGTTTTGAGAAAATTGCCAATTTGGGGCCTATGATAATATCTGATGAGATCTATCATGGGCTGGTCTATGAAGAACGAGAACATTCCATATTAGAGTATACGGAAAACGCATTTGTCCTAAATGGTTTTTCAAAGCTCTACGCCATGACCGGCTGGCGACTGGGTTACCTCATTGCCCCGCCTGCATTTATTCGCCCTCTCCAAAAGGTCCAGCAGAATTTTTTTATTTCCGCCTGTAGTATTTCCCAGTGGGCCGGCCTGGCCGCCCTCAAAGACGCCAAAGCCGAAATTGAGCACATGAAAACCGTTTATGACGAACGACGCAGATACATGATCAGCAGGGTCAGAGAACTTGGATTCGGCCTCACCGTGGAACCGGCGGGGGCGTTTTATATGCTGGTCAACACGAAACACCTCGCAAGCAGTTCCTATGAACTAGCCTTTAAGATACTGGAGAGGGCGGATGTAGCTGTGACCCCTGGCATAGATTTCGGTCAAAATGCGGAAGGCTACCTGAGGCTTTCCTATGCGAACTCTCTTGAGAACATAAAGGAAGGGTTAAGGAGGATCGAGGATTTTTTAAGGAATTGGGGAAATTAGGTGTGGACGTTGCGTTTCTTGTGAGTGCCTTTGTGGAAAGACAATACCCATCGCCGGACAGGCCCGAGATTGCCTTTGCCGGCAGGTCCAATGTGGGCAAATCTTCCCTCATAAATGTCTTGGTCAACCGAAAAAACCTCGCGAGGACAAGTTCCACTCCGGGAAGGACCCAGTCAATCAACTTCTTTAGTGTGGGCAATTCACTGTACCTGGTGGATCTACC
>JAXHTA010000465.1:0-3112 GCA_034190285.1 Thermodesulfobacteriota bacterium
TGCACATCGTCCGTACAGGTGGGAAAGCTCTGGTAGCCGTACATCAGCCAGATTTCCTGGCTTGAAATGCTCTTGATCCAACCGACGGCCGTCTGAATCTCATCAAGGGTTGATGCCCCCACACTCAAATCAATTCGTTTGCCTGTCCCGGCCACATGCCTTACCAGGTATGGATTTGATAAATCGCTTGAATGAATCTTGTAGGCATCAAGCTCTATTTCCTCGGCAAAATCCACACTTCTGCCTTCATAAACGCATGCGATTATCTGCATCTCCGGATATTGGTTTCTCGCATAACTGGCCAAGATCGACCATTCTCCCCGTGAAAGCTGTATCTTAGCCAACTTGTCGTAATCTGAATGTTGAGGGACAACCATATCTGCGAGGGACCAGATTTGAAACTGGATCGCACTGGCCCCGCCTCGACCGGCCGCGTCTATGATCTTTTTTCCCAGGCCCATATTGCCTTCATGAGCACACGCCATTTCGGCAATAATATATGTGGATGAGCCTACGGTGGGCCTGGGATTTGATGAGCTATAATTCTGCATGACACACCTTTTAGAATCTACCATTTCTTGTCAATGTATCTCGGTATCCGAACGCGCTTAGGTGCGTAGCCCTTCACCAGTTTATGCCCTTCCCTGATTTTCTTGAGTTCGTCTTTGATGTCATCCCTGTCTTGCATCAACTTCGCCCCAATCCTTTGGTCTCTTTCTATAATCTCTTCAAGCATCTTCCTGATTCCGCCTGTGATATATCCGACACTCTCCCATTCACTGGTCAATAGCGCTATACCCTTCACTCTTAATGTCGATATGCTCTTCTCGCATGCGGCAATTTTTGCCAGTATCTCTTGTCTAGCGGAAAAAACTGCACCTAAATCATCCAGGCTTCCCTGTCCGGCAATATCCTCAAGCCGACGTGTAAGTTTAAGTAGCTTTCTATAATAATTCACTTCCCGCTTATACAATCTATCAAGTTCATTCATTGGTTTTTCCCAACTGACATAACCTATTGAATTCGCCGGTACCATGTCACTGCACCGTCAAAGCAGCGCAGCATCTGTCAATTGTCCGTAATGTATGGGCAGAGATGACAGGGCTGGCTTACATTTCAGCAAGAAACATGCCATCCCATTTTATGCGTGCCTGCCGCTCCTGTTGGGGCGGCAGAAAGGCGGCCCACAGGCAGGCAGGAAAATATATTTCGCTTTTGCGGTTGATCCAGAATAGAGCCAACATCAGGACAGGCCTTACGGCCCCTCCTGGAAGGGCTGGGTAATCCCTGGTTTTCTGGATGTTTTAGAGAGGAAGTTGGGTCTGAAAGGAAGAAGCAGTATTGTGTAGACCGATATTCCTATTGCAGAAAAATCTCGTCCCACAAATGGACAAAAAAGGCCACGATAATCACCCCGGAATAGTCCATTTTGCTCTGGTTATCGTATCCGACAAGAGCCTTTTCAACAAAATGAGGGTTGAAATAACCTTTCTTCACGACTGTTTGTTTTGAAAGAGAAGCTCTTATCATGTCATAAGCAGAATCAATAAACCATTTACCGGGGGGTTGAAGGGGTTGCTTTTTTCGCCTGCAAATGGAATCAGGCAGAAAGCCCTTCATGCTCTGTTTAAGTATATTTTTCTCCGACAGGACCTTTATCTTGTATTTGTCAGGGATTCTAAAGACAAAATTGACCAGATCATGATCAAGAAACAGAGGTCTTAGCTCCACGGAATTGGCCATGCTCATCTTATCGGCCAGAGGAAGAGTGAGATTCAACAGTCTCATCTTAGTATCTATATACAAGGCTTGATCAATGAGTGACCTGTGTGTAATCCTATCCAACCCAAAAAAGAAAGGATCATCTTCAGGAAGGTCATCAAGCTCTTCGTTATACTCCTTCGAATACATCTGCGCCTTAAAAGGAAACCCCTGGAATCTATAAGGTAATGCTGGATACTTGACTGGGATATTCTTAAGATACATATACTGAATCTCTGCCTGTACGAAGTTCTTGACGTTAGGCATGACCCTTCTCAGCAAGTTTTTTCTAAAACTACTTTCCTGTCGTGAAATAAAACGCATGACCTTGAGCATCTTGAAATAGTCATATCCACCAAGTATCTCATCAGCGCCATCTCCGGACAGGACCACTTTAAACCCGCTCTCCCTGACTTTTCCGGAGAGCAAAAATAGGGGTAGATTAAGCAGAGTTACCATAGGCTCTTCCAGATAATATATAAGGTCTTCTATTCCTTCCGGCTCAACAGTACATGTAAATTCTATATTCTCTGTATCAAAAAAACTGGAAACTTGCCTGGAGTATTCCGCTTCATCATAATCTGCGTGATCGAAGGCAATAGAGATAGTCCTTATCTTCCTATCAGACAACCTTGAATAAATCCCGGTTATGGCGCTGGAGTCAATTCCTCCGCTTAGATAGGCGGCAACAGGGACATCAGCAATATGCCCGTAGCCAACGGCTTTGCCTATTACGTATTCCAGTTGCGCTGCTATTGCACTCTCATCCTCGTCAAGTAAGGGGGCATCCAAATCTATATCCCAGTATTCTTTGTCGCTAACGCCATTGGCCGATACTATCATATAATGTCCTGGCAAGAGCTGCTTGATCCCTTCAAAAAAGGTATTGGGGGCGATATTAAAGCCATAGGTCAGAAGATTGTCCATGGCCTTTGTGTACATACGCTTCTCTATACCCGGATATTGCATCAATGCCTTTATTTCGGATGAAAACAGAAAGGTTCCATCGGCAAGGGTTGAATAATAGAGCGGCTTTATGCCCAACCTGTCTCGGGCCAAAAACAGCTCTTTTTTCGCATAGTCCCAGATACAAAAGGCGAACATCCCCCTGAACAAGGAAAGGCATTTTTCTCCCCATTCCATATACGCATGTAAGACCACTTCGGTATCTGTATTTGTGAAAAACGAATGCCCCCTGGCACCCAGATCCTTTTTTATCTCCTTGAAGTTGTAGACCTCCCCGTTGTAGACAATAGATAAGGTCCTGTTTTCATCATACATGGGCTGGTCTCCCAGCTCTAAATCAATAATACTCAATCTGCGCGAGGCCAAATGTACGTGCGAATCGAAG
>JAXHTA010000466.1:0-3098 GCA_034190285.1 Thermodesulfobacteriota bacterium
CTTGCATTTCGGCCTTTAATGCCGCAGGGTCCGCATTGTCGCTCAACTTGATTGTCTGGTATTTGAGGACCCTGTCATCAATGCTCATATCTCTCTTAAGTTCTGCTGTAATGCCGGGCTCCCCGCAGTACTGCAAAAGGACATAATAGCCCTTCCCGAACTTTTTCACCTCATAGGCCAGTGTCCTCTTGCCCCATTCGTCAATCTTGATGACGACGCCATTGTTTTTTTCTACAATGCTATTGAATTTGCTTACAACGCTTTTATAATCTTCTTCGGCCAGATTAGGATTGATAAGATAAAGGGTTTCATAGTATTTCATATTCATCATCTCATATTTGCCTTTGTTGGTCAGGTTTTACTTGTCCTCCAAACGCTTTGGTAGTTATGACCTTTGTGAATGAGCGTCGGTAGAATCAAGGGGCAGTTAATCATTTTTTTGTGATTTAGCATTGTTGCGTGTCCTTGTCAAGCGATTTTAACACCGTTCATCTCTCATACATATCAATCACACGGAGCGAAGCCGGGCCATGTTAGAGACACACATCTGGAAAAAGGAATTGGACGTTGCAGGCCATGCTGCAAGAGCGGCAGGAAGAATTTTGGTCCCCATTTTCGGCCAAGTCAACCACGTCATCAAAAAGGGCGTCATAGACCTCGTCACCGAGGCAGACCTTCAGGCGGAACAGACTATCGTAAAGATTATTTCCGACGCTTTTCCACAAGATGACATACTTTCAGAGGAAGCCGGAGACGGCGGGAAGGTCTCTGATCGGACCTGGCTGGTAGATCCACTGGACGGAACAACCAACTTCGTCCATGGATTTCCTTTCTTTGCCACATCCATCGCCCTCGAAATCGAGGAAGAGATCGTACTCGGGGTAGTCTACAATCCGTATATGGATGAATATTTCGAGGCCTTAAAAGGGGCTGGTGCCTATCTGAACAACATACCTATACAGGTCTCCAAGACCCAAGACGTGGGAGAATCACTCCTGGCCACGGGTTTCCCCTATGACATTCGTGAAAGATCCCTAAGAATCATGGAGGTCTTCAGGAAAATGCTCATTATGGTCCAGGGCGTGCGGAGGCCGGGGTCTGCGGCCATTGATCTCTGCTATGTTGCTGCTGGCCGATTGGACGGGTTTTGGGAAGAAGGCCTGAATCCCTGGGACACTGCGGCAGCAGTGGTCATTGTGAAAGAAGCGGGAGGAAAACTGACTACCTTTGACGGAGGATATTATACTCCTTACCAGAAAAGCATCGTGGCTGCCAATCCTTTCATTCACGATGCAATGATGAGTGTCTTGAACAGGTGACCACATGACAAAGCCGTGCTGTATCCACCCTAACAGCTTACATTACTTCAAAGGGCTGAAAGTGTTACGAGAATTCCACTTCAGGCCAAGGCTTTAAGACCCTCAACTTCAGAATACCTTAATGCCTTCTTTAGGGCAGTGTATCCAGACTGGCTCTCCAATATTTAATCGGGGGCTAAGGCTGTAGAATGCCGCTTTGGGCATCAAGACGCTAAAGGGTATTCCTACGTCCACGAGAGCACGAACCATGTTCTTTTCATGGGCAAGCTGTATCAGCATACCCCTAAGATTATTGCCGTTTAAGTGGTTGTCGCCTTTTTGCCCTAACCTCACCGAACCAGGATCAATGGATATTCGAACCAGGCCTGACTTGGGTGATGATACTAATAATTTAAGATCGCTATGTAATTTGCAGTATTTATTACCCCTGTCATCGACCTCGATGTCGCCGCTGAATATGTTCTCATGGATGGATTGAGCGAGTTTTCCTTCAAATAGAAAGACCGTCTCATCGGCCAATCTTGACGCCTGAATCATATCGTGGGTTGTAAAAATCACAGAGATGCCCTTTTTCCGGCTGATCTCCTTAATTATACGTTCTATAATTATCCGGTTTTCTACGTCTACACTGGCTGTGGGTTCATCCATCAACATAACAGCGGGGGAGCAGGCGAGGGCCTGAGCAATGGCTACTCTCTGGGTCTCCCCGCCTGAAAGCCTGTGAGCGTTTGCATTCTTGAACATCTCCATTCCCACGAGGTCCAGGAACTCTTCCACCATCATTTTGCGTTCTTTTTTGACCTTTGGATTCCTGCGAACCTTTAATGGAAACTCAACGTTCTTGTAGACATTTGTAGTAAAAAGGACGGGTTGTTGCTGTATAAGCACTACTTTGCGCCGAAGGGGCATTAGTGAGCCCTTGGAAAAACCCACTTTTTTTCCTTGAAACCGGATTTCACCAGCACTGGGTCGAGAAAGAAAGGCCAAGATTTCCAAAAGCGTTGTCTTTCCAGCGCCATTGGGACCCGTAAGCGCAACAACCTGGTCCTTTCCAAGTTGAATACTGTTGATGTCCAGAACAGCTCGCCGGTCGTAGATCTTCTTCACGTCTTTTAGTTCATACAGCACGAGTCTATACTCTTACTTTGCCCTGCACATAAGAAAACAGGATATTGATCCCAAAGCTCACAATGAGGAGCACAATGCCAAGGGCAACGCTCAAAGTGAACTCCCCTTTGTCGTATTCCAAAGCCATTGCTGTTGTCATCGTCCGTGTAAAGCCCTTGGCGTTGCCACCCAGCATCATGCTGATACCGACCTCGGCGATGACTCTGCCGAAAGCTACAATAATGGACGCTGCGATTCCAAATCGGGATTCACGGACAATCACCATGGCTGTCTGGAAGATGTTTGCGCCCAACGTCAGGGCCGTCTTTCGGTACCTGTCATCGATTCGGCTGATCGCTGAGATGGTGAAGGTTGTAACAATCGGGACGATAAGGATGACCTGGCCGATTATTATCGCCTTTTGGGTGTAAAGGAGGTCGTACATGCCAAATATGCCTCTTCGCGATATAAAGGCATAGACCAGAAGGCCGATGGCCACCGTGGGCATGGCCAGCAGGGTATTGAGAGTCGTAACGAGAAGACGTTTCCCTGGAAATTTCTTAAAAGCGACAAAAAACCCGGCAGGGATCCCTACCAGTCCGGCGATAAGTGTAGAGGCGGAACTCACTCTCAGAGAGACATAGGCAATTGAGAGCAGTTCTGCATCCAGTG
>JAXHTA010000467.1:0-3076 GCA_034190285.1 Thermodesulfobacteriota bacterium
TTCCCCAAAAACTTCGGCCTGAAAATATAGACCATCGTCGGAATAACCACCAACGCACCAACCATGTTTATAGACATGATGATCGCAAGCAAAAGACCCATCTCCGCCTGAAATTTCATGCGAAAGAATGAATGAAAGAAACGATAGACAGAGTGTTTGCTTTTTCCATTATTGGATCGTACAAATCAGGCTCTTACGCTCAATACAAGCCTTTATATCTTCCATCGATTCCTTGGAGGGCATGGGAACATGCTTTAATCTGTAGTTCATGCCCAATTTGTCATATTTTGACGCCCCCATTCCATGATAAGGCAAGAGATTTACCTCATTGATGCCTATTTCCTTGGCAAAATAAATTAGGTCTTCTATGTCCCCTGGTGAGTCATTAAACCCCGGAACAATGGGGACTCGCATTATGATAGGAACTTTTCCAATGGAAACAATTTTTTCGACATTCTCCAATATGAGTTTGTTTGAGACTCCTGTGTATTGGCGGTGCTTGGTATCATCAATTGTCTTCACGTCAAAGAGTATTAGGTTCAAGTGAGTTAACATGACCTTCATTGTTTCCCATGGCACATATCCGCATGTTTCTAAGGCAGTATGAATACCCTTTTGCCAGCATTTTTTAAGGACTTCCCGAGTGAACAGTTGCTGGGCGGTCGGCTCTCCTCCGGAGAAGGTAACCCCGCCTCCTGAGTTTTCATAAAACGGTATGTCCTTGCAGATATCGTAAAACAGATCATCAACGGTCACGTAATACCCTACTAGTTCCAAAGCACTTTCATAGCAGCCAGCTATACATGGTCTGTCAATACAATTCAGGCAGATATTCCTGTCAATAACCGGGAAACCGCCCTTTGCGTTCAAGCCAATTGCGCTTTGGGGACATATCTCAATACATCGATAGCATCTTGCACAATTCTGCCGGTTGTGGAAAATCTGTGGGTAACCTTTTATCGATTCGGGGTTGGCGCACCAGACACACCCGAGGGGACATCCTTTCATGAATACTGTCGTTCTGATACCCGGGCCATCATGGATGGAATATCCCTGTATATTGAAAATTATGCCCTTTGTATTTGAATTCTCTAATATCATTCTTAGCTTCCCTTATGACCCAATGACAGAATCAAACTGCTGCCTAAAAGGTATGTTCCGTTCTGGAGATAATTTCATCCTGGACAATGGGGGCTAGATCCACAAAATAGGCGCTGAATCCGGCTATCCTGATCAAGAGATCCTTGTAGTCCTCTGGATGTTCCTTGGCCGCGATCAGGGTATCTCTGTCAACTACATTGAATTGGATATGGTAACCACCACGGTCAGAATAAGTCTTTATTAAATCCCAAAAAGTTCGTACTGATTTTTCATCTTTCAGGGCCGAAGGGTGGAACTTCAGGTTAAAAAGTGTGGAAAGGGCTGGAGCCTGCTCTACCTTCGTGGCCGATTTCACGACCGCCGTAGGCCCTCGTTTATCAGTTCCCGGGTACGGTGAAAGAGAGGCGTCAGCAAAGGGAGTAGTGGCCTTTCTCCCGTCAGGGGTCGCACCACATCCCGTGCCATGAAAATAATGGGCGGTTATCCCCAAATAAGCAGTAAGAAGAGGGCCTCCGAAAGGGTTCTTGTAGTTCATCACTATTTCAGTCGTCAGGTCAAACAAGTCTCTACCGAGAAAATCCACTTCGTCGATATCGTTCCCGTACTTGGGAAGATCCATGGATAGCTTTCTTATCCTAGAGTGGTCTCCTTCAAAGTCTGCTTCCATAGCCTCTTTCAGCTCCCTCATGGAAACTGTTTTGTCTTCAAATACCAGCTTTTTAACTGCATAAAGAGAATTGGTTGTTGTAATCATACCTATGGGAATACAGCTATAAAAGAACGGGTATTTCGCTCCGCCTTCCCAAAGGTCCTTGCCATTTTTGATACACTCATCAACGAGAGCCGAATCAAGTGGAACGGGAGTCATGTTGGGTTTAGTAGTGAATTCCAAATTTATATTGGCTTCTCCCATGGTCTTAACCTGGAAGTTAAACTGTTTCCTGAGTGCATCCATGAATTCATTAAAAGTTGACAAGCTTTCCACTTCACCGGTCTCAATGCCTACCTTTCTGCCGGTCATTCGATGAATACCATTTCCGAATACCAGTTCCAGACAGTGGGGAACGCTCAGAAACCAACCGGTGAAAGGGGTGGATTTCCCGGGAATCACAAATTCCACACAGCCCACAGGGGTCCAATCATACACGTCCTCTTCCTCTACCCCTACAGTAGGCAGGACAGAGTAGGGATAATTTTCACAGAATACGGCAGGTTTCCCTCCACCTGTGGCAATGTCCTGGGCTACTGCAAATAGAAGCTTCTCATCTGTTGACTCATGGTAGCGCAGTGAAAGGGTAGGCTGTCTCAGCTTGAGGGCGGTATCTACCTCTACAATCAGGCGAGAGAGCTCGTTGCTGGTATCTTCCCCATTTCTATTTCTCCCTCCAATGGTGATGTTCTGGAAATTACCTGTCTGAGCTGCCTCTGCGATATTCATCTTAAACCATAGATAAATAGACCCCAATTTTAACCAGAAACAGGCCAATATTTCAGCAGCCTCTTCACGTGTCATTCTGCCACTGTCAAGATCTTTTTTGTAAAAGGGATACAAGTACTGATCCATGCGCCCAAAAGAGTAGCCGTATGAATTATTTCCAATCTCAATGCAAAGATGTATAAAATAGACCGCCTGGACTGCCTCATAAAAGGTCCTGGCAGGATTTTCAGGAACATGGCGGCAGATATTGGCAATGTTTGCCAGCTCTGCCTTTCTTTTGCCGTCTTTTTCCTTCACGGCTAATTCATCGGCCAGGGCGGCATACCTGTTAGCCAGTTTGATCACCGCCCCCAGGGCAATGACGCAACCCTGCCAGAAGTTGTGCTTTCGATACTCTTCGTTGGTAACAAGAGGAGTTTTGTGGATCATTTCCTCTGCTTCTTCAATTATTCCCTTTACGCCTTTCTCAAGGATCTTGGGATAGGTCGGTATCAGCCTGCCAGATGAAACTGTACGATGGTCAGTGGTCACCCTTGC
>JAXHTA010000468.1:0-3054 GCA_034190285.1 Thermodesulfobacteriota bacterium
CAGTTCGGAGCATTGCTCCGCACACGGGGCAGCGGATTTCTTCCCAATCCGGAAACATACGAACCAGAAGTTCCTGAGCATGAGGAAGCTCAGTCATTGGTTCATATGGGGCCTGCCCCAGTTGTTTACGCGCTTTGTTCAGTTTGTCGATACAATTAGGGTGAAAAAGCCCGTATGACCTTACCAGATGTGTGCCACTCTCCGGTACGTGATTCAAAATACGTCGGATAAATGTTTCTGCATCAAGACTGAAACTTGGCTTTTCATGTTTCTTGCGGTGCGCATAGGCAATCGTAACAGTATCGCCGTCATACCTGATAATTCGCTTCTCAGATATGGGACCGCGACGAATATAACGGCCTACATATTTAAATACGCCGTCGGCATGCTCGTAAGCAGGTTCGATTTCTGCATGCCATTTCTTCCTTCCCAGTTTGTTAAGACGATTCAGGCATTGGCGGACACTCATGCCGGCAGGCGCAACAAGAATCTGTTCCGCAGGCTTTGGTATATTTCTTTTCGTATGAGTTTTAAACCCTGTGCGAAGATAGGCCAGGAACTTGCCTCTGAACTTTGCGGCCAAAACTTTGGTCGGCAAAAGAATATCATCAAGATCTATCCCTTTCCATTGGCCTGATTTGTCTAAACCTCCACCCGTTACAATAAAGTGAAGATGGCAGTGTTCCTGCATTTCATCTCCCCAGCTTTGAAATACACCGATAACGCCGGGGTAGGCGCCCAGCCATTTTTCTGTTCCAAGAAGTTCTCTCAAACAATGCCAGGCAGCTAAAAAAAGCAGGTTTGTAAATAATCTCCGGTTCCAGCGCCAAAATAGATGTAGTTCATGGTCGATAGTGAAAACTACCTGGTAGTAAGAACAGTCCAGCGCCTGCTGTTTTCTGCGTTGAAGCCAAATCTCAGTTTCCGTTAAACCGCATTGTGGGCAGCCACGATGCTTGCACGAATTGTATAAGATAACCTTATGACACCCGTTAGGGCATTCATCTACATGATACCCTTGTTCCCTGGATCGACAGGCGATGATGTTACTTGCCGCTTTATGCTCACGTAAACTTACCGAATGGCAATCCCGGTAGATATCGTAATGATCCCGGAATATGTTTTGAACGATTCCTGTCGCCATCAGATACCCTTGCCTATTACTATTACCACCAAAAACAATCAGTCGACTTCCTGATGACTTGTCATCATTTGTCCAACGCCGCTCTTCAGCGGGCGCGGTTTTTTGCGATCCGCTGAAGAGCATGTTAGCAGAGCATCAGTCCCACCGCCGTGCAAGGGCTTCAAATTTCTCGAATATTTTATTATTCTGGTTTTCTTTTCTTTTTAACTCAATAAACCCTTTCAAGGCGTGAAAGTTACTACGTACTATACCGCGAAAAAAATCTCTCAATAATTTTTCATCTGCGAGGCCATGCTCAATTGAAATAGCTAATTTCTCAAAGAAGTTGAGGGAGGCGACCATTGCGGTCTTTTTGTCTTGGTCTTTTTCCAAATATTCGACAACTTCATCTGGCTTCAAATCTTTTATATCTTTCTTTAGAGCATAAGAAATTATTGATAGCTTCGTCATTTCCGGGGAATTAAATTGTGAGATCAAATCAGACGAAAATGATTTCCGTTTCATTTCCAAATTATGCTGCTGAGAATTATATATCAGCCTTACATTCATAGCTGCGTAAACAAGAGCGGTAAGGGCAATACCAGAGCCGAATATTTTTAAAACATTGTCGAGAGTTGATGACGGTCCTCCCCATAAATAACAAATCACCATTGCAGCAATAGTGAGGAAAACACCTAAAAGAAGAACAGCATATCTGACATAAATATTGATCCTTATCTCATCCATGGTAATCCCTCTATGTTATCTATAATCTATATATGATTCCCTCAAAACCCTGCTAACCGCCGCGCATGAGCAGTCGGCTGGAGCGTAGCGGAAGCCGATCTGTTCGATGCGCTTGTTGGGCATTGCCGAGAGAATAAATTATTAAAATTATGTAGTTTTTAATTCATCAACCCATGATTCAAATGTTAAATCTTTTCTTAAATCAAAAGGTGTTACACTTAAATACGTCCATTCCATATTAGATGGTATCACCTTCTTTTGTACCTCGATTCCTTCGTTTATTTCCTCCCACATTTCATTTGAACACTTGTCATTTAAAACAGCCACTATCTGTCGAATAAGGAAAAAGATTTTTTCTGCGTAATCTAAAACTTCCTCAGATCTTGCAATATACCCCTTATGTATCACTTTATTTCGAAACTCAGGAATTTCATTTTGTAATTTAAATGATTCACCTGTAATTGTTGGGTACAAAAATAAAAAAGCACCAAATTGCCGCTCCGATTGCGATTTGACATTCTTCCAAGTCGATTCTATTAAGTCAGAAGTTAATCCAAGTTTGCGGCATGCAACCCGAATGAAGAACTCATACGTTCGTTCAAGAGCTGCAGAAAACGATGATACAGCTTCATTTGCATAAGTATCAATCAAAGCACGACAGCCTGATTCAAATAGAAATTGGTGTTTGCTGCCGATCAGAATTCCTGCTGTATTATGCCCATTATCACATTTTAAGTGCACAATTCCATTGTTGTCCATATCAGCTGGGTAGAATTTAACGGATGTTGATTCACCTGTGGAATTAAATTCCTTGGATGCATTTTTCATACATATGACACAACCAGTGATTACTTTCATTTTATCTTATCCATTATGCCTAACGCGTTTTTCAGCGGACGCGATTTTTTGCGATCCGCTGCAAAAAATTGTTATGGTATTGATAGTAATAACTTGTTCTCAAACGGTAATTCCTATTATCCCGATCCGATCGTAAACTAACGTCAAAGCAAATATTGGATATAGCTATTTCCGTTCGGTATTCTCCTAAATATTAATTACTGACACCTCTGTGCCAGTTTTTCGAAGGTGGGTAGAGAATCGTGCCGATTGGCTCCTTGGGGCCGCGACTGCCAAAAGGCGTTGGGCTCTCGATGCGGCCACGTAGAGTTCGCGTGCGGTTTCGG
>JAXHTA010000469.1:0-3049 GCA_034190285.1 Thermodesulfobacteriota bacterium
CTTCCGGGTCTCTCCGCGCTTCTCACGTCCTTCTTTCAATCGGGCTTGAATTTGCCGACGCCCAAGGCACCCTGGTTATTACATTCGGTGTCGATAATACTGAGGATGATATAATGCGATTTTTACAGGCACTCAAAAGCACAGTCACAACCCTCCGGAGCATGTCCCCTCTATATAAACAGGCTTCATAGGAGTCTATCCGGGAAAGGCCTTTTTTCTTAGGAAGACAGACTGCTGTGGATTCTTCGGTCTTCCTTCTGCAGGATAATTGCCCGTCCTGTAAGGGCACCATTAATGAACAAGGCTTCAAGGACTCAAATGGATTTTTTGGAGATCTTTGCGGATATTATCGGCAAGTTCTCAGACCACCAATATACAAATGAGAATGGCATGGAAACCCTCGGCCTATAATCGCCATTAAGGCATACGCTATTTGAAGGATCGTACAAATTCCTGCATCTTTTTCAGGGAGTATTTTATGAAACTCTCTACCAGAAGCCGTTATGGCGCACGAATGTTGTGTGAAATTGCCAAAAATCATGACATAGGCCCTGTCCAAACCAGGGACATCGCCCGAAGTCAGGATATTTCAATCAAGTACCTTGAACAACTCATCATACCGCTAAAAGAGGCGAATGTCATTGTGAGCTTTCGAGGGCCAAAGGGCGGCCATATGCTTCGAAGACCGCCCGAGGAGATCACTATCGGTGAAATCGTGAGAATTCTTGAAGGGGAAGGCGGCCTTACACGTTGTGTTCAAGATCCGGATGTGTGCGATCGATCCAAAGACTGTAAAACCCGATATGTATGGAAAATGGCTACTGATGCTATGTTTGAAAAACTTGATTCCGTTACCTTAAGGCAATTAATAAGGAATTCCGATACGTTAAGGTGTAGTGACAAGTAGAGGGATCATGGAAGCTGGGAGGTAAAATAGTGGAACAATTGATATGGTATTCCAGGCCCTTTTTGGCGGCCTTAATTTCCTGGCCCAATGCCCCAGGTGCTTGAGATTCTTTGCCAACAGTCTTCATCGCTTGGACAATCCTTTTGAGGCTTTTCTTGTTGACACCGCGAGCTGTCAATGAAATGCTTGGAAAGGCTAACATTGAGGGCTTCAACGAGAAGACAAATAATTATTTTCGAGGGGATTATGAGAATCTTGCTTGACGTTTCCGTTTTTGAGAATATGAGGAAATCAGCAATATGGGTATTAGTGCCTTTTGTGATAATTTTCAGCAGCTGCTTGTCTATGGCCGAGGAAAAAAAAGGGGAGAAACCCAAAAATCCTATTTGTGTCATCAAGACATCTCTAGGAGATATACATATTGAATTGTTTGCGGATCAGGCCCCGGAGACGGTGGCAAATTTTGTTGGCCTGGCGGACGGCTCCAAGGAATTCGTCGATCCCAAAACCAGCAAGAAGATCAAGAGGCCGTTTTATGACGGTCTGATTTTCCACCGGGTAATAAAGAACTTCATGATTCAGGGTGGCTGTCCTCTCGGCAACGGCTCGGGCGGTCCGGGATTCACATTTCCCGATGAAATTGACGTCTCGGCCCTGGGACTCGATCGGATCAGGGTACTGGGACCGGATAAAAAGGTACATCCCAGTCTAATGGTTCAAAGTCAGGCCGACTTCCAGAGGAACGTACTCGGTCCCCTATTTCGAAAAATGAATATCAGCTCCCAAGAGGAACTGAACCGACGAAAGTCAGAGGTTGACAAAGCGCTTTCCACACTGACCGTAAAAGATGCCTTCGAGAACATGGGCTATAAGTACAGCGAAAATGGATCGCCCCACCCACCAAAACGCGGTATGCTGGCCATGGCCAATTCAGGCCCCAACACAAACGGATCGCAATTTTTTATTAATCTGGTCGATACAGACTGGCTTACCGGCAAACACACCGTATTTGGCAAGGTCGTCGAAGGGATGGATGTAGTGGATAAAATAGGTGAGGTTGAGGTGGGGGCGAACAGCAGGCCTGTGAAAGATGTGAAAATCATCTCCATCCGCTAACAGCACGAACACTAGTCATTTCCGGTTTCCGGAAAATTGAATTCAAGCTCCTCGGAAAGCAAAATGGCCTCGGCCACATGGCGCATGGATTTTCGGGAGTCCATGCTACGTTTCTGAATCCACCTGTAGGCCTGATCCCCATCCATTTTCCGTCGGCGCATAAGGACGTCCTTGGCCCGTTCCACCATTTTTCTTGTCTCCAATTCTTCCTGAATTATTCTGGTCTTTACCATTAGCTCCGTATTATGGATGGCCACGGCGGCCTGGTTGGCTACCGCCGTTATGAGGTTCACTTCGGTTTGAGAAAACTCATGATGCTGGGCCGTAAAACAGTTGAGTACTCCGATGACCTCTTCATTTTTTACCTGAAGCGGCACACTAACCATGGAGACCAGCCCGAGTTTCTTAGCCATCTCCTTTTCTTTAAATCGGGGCTCTTCAATGACATCTCTCACGATAAGCGGCTGGTTGTGGGTGGCCACATATCCCACCACTCCTTCATCCATATCCAGGGCGCGGTCCTTAACATAAATGGGCTCAATGGCCTGGGTAGCCTTGAGCCTGATCTTTTTCGGGCCTTCGCTTTCGTCAATCAGCCACAATGAACATATCTCAACGCCTGTTACTTTGGCGGTGACCAATACGATCAGCTTGAGGATATCTTCTAGATATAGGTCGGAAGTAATGGCCGTGCTTATATCCCTGATCGCCTTAATATATTCGTCGTATACTTCAGGTGTGCTTTTTTCCATTGAGCGTAGGTAAAGCCTGGTCCTGGACTCTGGAATTCCTGTCTCTATTAACTCAGTGAAGGGAATAACCCTCCGGCGACTTAGTTGACCGGCGCAGATTACCCCAAAAGCGAGGGCTTTTCAATACAAATCCGAGCGAAAAGGAATTGAGAATTAAGGAGGATATCCATAAGAACAGGACTTAAGTCGTGGTCACGGGAGTCATTTGTCAGAGGCTCTTCAACAGACGCTGATTGAGGTCGTCGAAGGCGCCGTTGGACATAATCAGAATCAC
>JAXHTA010000047.1:0-13259 GCA_034190285.1 Thermodesulfobacteriota bacterium
GGATTCCTTTGGCGTTAAGGGCCAACAGGGCTGGCTGGGCAGTAGCCGATAATGTTACAGGCAGGAGTGTAAAGCTTCAGGGTATAGCGGGGACTGCTGTCTTTAAAGTATTTGACCTTCAAGTGGCCCGTACCGGCCTGAATGTAGCGGAGTCTAAAAAATCCGGATTTGATCCGGCGGAAGTGATTATCCAGGGCAGAAGCCGGGCCCATGCTCACCCTGGCGCATCTAACATAGGGGTAGAGATGGTCGGCGACAGGAAATCTGGACGTTTGCTTGGAGCACAGATGGTAGGCAAAGAAGGAGTTGCCCATCGAATCAATGCAGCTGCTGTTGCCTTATATAATCAAATGACTGTTGAGCAATTCAGCCAGGCAGACCTTGCATACGCTCCGCCCTTTGGCCCGGTATGGGATCCTTTGTTGACAGCGGCAAATCAACTTTTGAAAGAAATGTAACCCAGGCCTCTCCAATCCAAGAATCACAAGATGCAGAGAGAGCTATGGAACAAAATGAAAAAATGGGGGTATATTCCATTGGAATAAACCTCCTTCTTGTTGGAATTAAAGGACTCCTGTCTTATCTTTCCGGATCGGTCGCCCTTGTTGCCGATGCAATTCATTCTTTCACCGACGTTATTTCATCCATAACGGTACTCGCCGGAATCAAGATTTCCAAGAGGAAATCGAAGGCCTTCCCTTATGGACTTTATAAGGTGGAAAATTTTGTATCCCTGCTTTCTTCCTTTTTTATCTTTTTGGCAGGATATGAAATCGTCCATATGGTCCTTCATAAGCCACAGTCTATCAAGACCGAATATCTCCCTTATGCTGTAACAGGAGTACTCCTGACCATGGGTATTACTTTCGCATTCTCTCGCTATGAACTTAGACGGGGCAAAGAGATAGGTTCTCCGAGCCTGGTTGCCGATGCGGAACATATTCGTACAGATATGCTTTCCTCCTCTGTAATCCTGGTCGCCCTTTTGGGATGGTGGTTCGGCCTCAACCTGGATAAAATAGCGGCCATTATAGTCGTTTTTCTCGTTTTCAAGGCCGGTATCGGTATTTTCATTGATGCGTTTCGGGTTCTTCTGGACGCCTCTGTCGATTTCGAGACCATGGATCAGGTGAAAACCATCATTCTAAGGGACCCCAGAGTAATTTCAATCAATGCCCTTTGGGGAAGAAATTCCGGACCCTTCAAGTTTATAGAGGCAGATATCGTGATTAAGGTCAATAACCTGGAAAAGGCCCACTCGGTCTGTCAGAAGATTGAAGGAGAAATCAAAAAGAACGTCTTTCATGTGGATCATGTTCTGATCCACTATGAACCCCAAAAGAAAAAGACAAGAACATTGGCCATTCCGTTAAAGGAGGATAAACATTCTCTATCAGAACACTTTGGAGAAGCGCCTTATTTTTATCTCGTCACAATTCGGGAGCGGGATGGTGTCATCCTTTCCGAAGCATTTCACGCCAATCCCTTTGCGGGGGATGAAAAGGGGAAAGGGATTAAAGTCAGCGAGTGGCTGCTTGAAAAGGAGACAGATACTGTCTATTCTCCCAAAGGGCTTGATGGCAAAGGACCCGGGTATGTCTTTTCAGATGCCGGTGTTGAAGTGCTTTTAACCGATGGCAGGACACTGGATGATATCCAGCGCGGAATCAAAGAAGCACAGGAAGTCTGCCCATGACAGACAAATTTGAGATATTTCCTGTCGGAATTATTAAGAAACAAGGCAATTCAATTTCCATTACAGTCTTTAAAAGATATGAGGATGCCCTCCTGGGATTAGATCAGTTTTCCCATATAATAGTCTACTACTGGTTTCACAAGAACGATTCCAATAATCAGAGAAATGTTCTACAGGTCCATCCGAGGGGAAACAGAACGAATCCTTTAACAGGTATCTTTGCTACCCATTCCCCACAAAGACCCAATCTTATAGGCTCGTCAATGTGCAAAATATTGTCGATTGATGGAAATATTATCAACATCGACAAAATTGATGCCTTTGATGACAGCCCGGTGATTGACATAAAGCCCTATATTTTTATGGCTGATCTAGCATTGCGCCTCAGGCTGCCTAGCTGGGCGGAAAAGCTATGATCGTTCTTCTCCTGCCAGCCTCCGGGAATAATTCCTGCCCCATGGGATTTTTCCTCACCTATTTGAATTGCCCCTCCTATTTACAAATTCAGTGAATTCAGAAATAGATTCATAAGACCGACCGCAGACACATGTTCGATATTCTGAGGATCATTTCTCGCGTATAAGCTATCTGCGTTCGGCCGAGTGAATTCAGGAAAGGAGATTGGCCGGAAAACGATTATCTTTGGCGCACTACATAAGCAGTTGAAGTTGTAAAGGAGTATACTATGAAGATCACGTTGAGCGTTATAAAAGCAGATATTGGGAGTGTTGGCGGGCATATTAAACCGAGTCAAGAATTGAAAGACAGACTTAACGATTATATTACCAATGAAGGGAGTGGCCTCTTAATCGACCATTATATCGGTTATACCGGTGATGATCTTGCTATTCTATGTTCGCACCAAAGAGGTCCTCTGGATGAAAAAGTCCACAGACTGGCCTGGGATGCCTTTGTTGCTGGAACCGAAATGGCTGAAGAACAGGGTCTTTACGGCGCGGGCCAGGATCTTTTGAAGGATGCTTTTTCAGGCAATGTAAAAGGAATGGGCCCAGCCGTGGCCGAAATTGAGTTCAAAGAAAGGCCCAATGAGCCCTTTCTGTTTTTTGCTGCCGACAAGACCGACCCCGGGGCTTACAACCTGCCGCTTTACCTGGGATTTGCCGACCCGATGCACAACTCCGGTCTAATCCTCTCTCCCGCTATGGCAAAAGGGTTTAAGTTTACCATAATGGATGTATCTTACACAGAAACAGACCGTACCATAGAACTTAATGCCCCGGAGGAAATCTATGATATCGCTGCCTTGCTTAGAGATCCGGAAAGGTTTGTGGTTGAATCGATTCGTTCCCGGAATACAGGTGAACAGGCGGCGGCGGTGAGTACCACTAGACTGCACAATATTGCGGGCAAATACACGGGTAAAGATGATCCGGTAATGTTAATAAGGGTTCAGGGAGCTTTTCCAGCCACAGGGGAGATACTCTCGCCTTTCAACATCGCGCCTTTTGTGGCCGGATTTATGCGGGGAAGTCATACCGGCCCATTAATGCCGGTAATAAAGGATTCTCCAATTTCTTTTTTCGACGGTCCTCCTGTCGTAAGCTGTCTTGCCTTCTGTGTCCATAACGGAATATTTACCGAGCCTGCGGATGCTTTTGATCATCCGTACTGGGATTGGGTCCGAAACAACGTATCCCGGAAGGCGACTGATATCAGAAGACAGGGGTTTTTTGGAGCAGCGATGTTGCCGTACAGTGAACTGGAATACGGCGGAATTGTCAAGAAGATGGAAAGACTGGAGAAGAAGTTCACGAATCGGGAAAAATAAACGCTTCATGATTCGGCATATTTCCCATATCGACGACTTGCTTCATACGGCATAAATTCCTGCTTTGTGGGGATTTTCCTGATTAAAAATAATCCCTCAGTTTATTTACAGAATAGAACGTTTGTTTCACAAAAGAACATAACGAAGACTTTTTACTAAAAGGGTGAGAGTAGCGAAAAAGAATTGATTAACAAGAGTATTGGATTCCTTCACAAAAAAGAAAGGAGGCAGATCATGGCTGGCAGCGTTTATAAAATAATCGAATTGGTGGGAACAAGCGAAACTTCCTGGGAAGAAGCTGCAAGAACCGCTGTGGAAACCGCGGGCAACAGTCTTGAAAATTTAAGAATCGCAGAGATTAACAAGCTGGACATGAAGATTGAAAACGGTAAGGTCGTGGCCTATCGTGCCAGGGTTAATGCTTCGTTTAAGTATTTACCCAACGGGTGAAGAGGTAGGAATAAGAGGAAGCAAAGAAGAAGGAAATTGAAATCAAGATTATATAAAAATTGGTAACAGTCAAGCTGTTTAAAAACAAAGAGCTTCATAGCAGTCGGCCTCCTGGCAAAGGGGAAATGGGATAACATTATGATTTAATAAAACTGATCCAAAATATTCATCTGAGATTATTTGGCGATTTCAACGGGAGTTCAGCTCAAAGATTTCTAAAAGAAACAATTGTTCAAAAGCTAACCGCTGTTTCCTGAAATCTAATTGGATAGGATAACATACTCACTGCAATATATAATTCAAAAACAGGGAGGCTCAATATGTCTGCAACATCAGAAATAGGCGAGTTTAACAGAATAGAAGACTTCATTTCCTTTGCCAGAAAAGGAAACCAGGTTGATCTGACAGTCAAACTGAGGAAACAGATGGTTGCACAGAAGGTCCATCCTGGAGAGACCGAGGATATGAAAACTGAAATAGACATGTACCTCCTTTTAGGAGATTATACTTTCACTGTCGGAGGAAATGTGAAAAAAATTTCGAAAAGCTACATATTCGGATCTGCAGGTGAATCCCGGAGCAATGCTGATGTCGATAAAAAGGTCGCTAATGCACGTTTGAAGATGGACTATCAGCGTTTAAAAGACGCCAAAATTGTCTTTGAAGAAAAGTATTTTTAACACCTCCTCTGCTCAGCATTCAAAACAACCTGAAAGAGAGACGGGAAATAAGATGCCGTATGAAGATGGGCAATCCACTGATTCTTGACTATTAAGAATGGACGACGGTTTATGAACCTGGACAAGATGTCGAAGGTCCTTATAGTCGGGCATCTAAGTGAATTTGACTCCTTTGTGGATGACCTGCAGGACGCGTAACTACTCAGGTTGTTCAGACTGTAGGCTGCTAGTTTTCGAAGTCCCGCTACCCGCGCATTGATCGAAGCAGGGCGCCCAAAACCTTATTCCACTTTATAGCCTTGAGCCTAAATGCCTATAGCCTATCTACCTTAGTAGTTACATGTCAAGCAAACAACGGCATTAACATGCCGATTTTGTAATTATTTTTCAAAAAAACCTTATGCCATTTTCTAACCGGAAATTACTGGGGGCATTAGCCCCTTTTGAGCTAATTAGCAGACTCTACGGTTATCCCGCCTACGGCTCTTTAAAACCGAGTCTGGCGGTCAAAATATTCTTTCTTCTTTTTTTCACTTTGTCTCACGGATTCCGGGGACGGATTGGTCCCGTCAATAATCGCCCGTAAAGGAAGTGATTCGGAAGCCCAAGGCTCCGACCTCGGCATATCCCGGGGTCGCCAGGCCACAAGCGACAATCTGTTTTTTGCCTGTGAAGGATTAAAAAGATGAACATCGAATGTTGAATGGAAAAAGATGATGGAAACAGGCCTTTCATTTTCACATATTTCCGGTTTCACGCTTCTGGGGACAGCCATCATTGCGGGCTTCTATGTGGGCCATCTCGCCCGGCGAGTGAACCTCCCGTCTCTTATCGGCTACATGATTTTCGGCGTCATCCTTGGGCCGTCGATACTGAATATCCTTGATGTGCCCATGCTGGAAGGTCTGTCATTTTTAACGGAAATGGCCCTCGGATTTGTGGCTGTTAATATCGGTTTAGAACTCAGCATATCATCCCTGAAACGTCTTGGAACAGGTATCGTCTCAATTATCCTGGCGGAATCTTTTATGGCCTTTCTGGTGGTTTTCAGCGCCATATATCTTTTGACCCGCAATCTACCCTTATCGATCATTCTTGGCGCAATAGCACCGGCCAGCGCACCGGCCGGCACGGTTGCCGTCATCCAGGAATGCCGGGCCAAAGGCAGCATGACAAAAGCCCTTTACGCCGTGGTCGGTTTTGATGACGGGCTGGCCATAATAATCTTTGGGTTGGCATTCGCGGTAGCAAAGAATTTCATGATCGGAGAAGCTTCCGATACCACAGAAGTCCTCTCAGCCCTTTTACGCCCCATGATGCTGACAGGTTTGAGCGTTCTCCTGGGGGGAATCATTGGACTCTTATTTTTCCGTATGGTGCTCCGGCTGCAAATCCCGGCTGAAATCTTGATCATTGCTTTCGGCGCTGTCTTTTTAGCCACGGGCCTTTCAATTCGCTGGCATTTGTCATTGATTCTAACCAATATGGTCGTGGGGTTTGTACTGGCCAACAGACACCACGCGGCCCTGGTACCCCGCGTTGAGGCTTCACTGGCCGAAATCATGCCTTTGATGTTTATTCTGTTTTTCTGCCTTGCCGGCGCGCACCTGAAAATCTCGGCCCTTCCTGCCCTGGGAAGTCTTGGATGTGTATACATCCTCGGCCGGTCAGCAGGAAAGATCGGAGGCGCTGGCCTTGGAGCGTTGTTTGGCCGGGTTGAGAAGAAAATCAAAAAGTATCTGGGATTCGGCATCCTGTCACAGGCCGGTGTGGCAATCGGTCTTTCTCTTATAGTCAAGCAAGAATTTACTCGGCTCGCCATCCAGCACAATTTGCCTCAAGCTGAGAAAATCGGGGTTACGGTCATCACGACTATAACTGCGACTTCCATTTTCTTTGAACTCATCGGCCCGATTCTTACCAGGTTTGCCCTGAAAAGGGCCGGTGAAATACCCTCTGAAGACGGTTGGTCAGGAATATCCGTACCTAAAGATGAAAAGCGGTAAGATTTTGTTTTTGAGGAACCGCACAACCTAAGGAGTTATCATGGCAGGAGTAAGAAACAAAAGCGGCAGTGGCAAAATCGCCGATCTTTTGGATAATCTGAAGCAACGCAAGATCCCGGCAATATACGAGCAGGCGAGTATCAGTGAAATCATCGAGGCATTTGCCGGCTCATCACACTCCCGTCTCCTCTACGTGGTGGACCAGGAGGGAAGGCTGAAGGGTTTTATTTCGTTGGGAAATCTGGTCAGGCACGTATTTTTTAACTATCATGATCCCTACATCGATACCCGGAAACTCACGCACATGGCTCTCTCGGAAATAGCCGCTCATTTTATGCAGAGAGAGCCTCAATTTGCACTAGCATCCGACGACTTGCAGAGCTTACTGCAGCGCATGATCAAATATAATATCAAAGAAATTCCGATCGTGGACGATGAAAAAAGGATCGTGGCCGATATCACCATCGTGGATCTCCTCTGCATTGCATGAGAAAGGAATGTTTGCTTAAAGAACATTACCCAAAAATAGCTGCGCATATTTCGAGAGCGCTTTTTAAGTCTCCCGCGCGAATCCCGATAATAGGATTTGCCGTTCTCATTTTTACAGGGACCGTCCTTCTGATGCTCCCTTTTGCAACAAACATGCGCGGCCCTGGATTTGTAGATGCCCTTTTTACTTCCACGTCCGCAACCTGTGTGACAGGTCTTGTGGTCGTGGACACCTGGAATACCTTCGGCCCGTTTGGACAACTGGTCATTCTCTTGCTGATTCAAGTCGGCGGGCTGGGTATCATCACCCTGTCTACTCTATTCATCCTGATGGCCGGCAGGCGACCCAGCCTCGCAAGGCAAACCGCAATAAAAGATACATTCACTCAGAAAGGAGACCGAAGCGTTTTCTCCATTTTGCGGGAAGTTGTCATATTTACTTTTATTATCGAAGAACAGGCACAGCCTTGATGTTCTTGCGGTTTCTTCCTGGAAAAAACATAATGGAAGCCCTGTATATTTCAGTGTTTCACTCGGTCAGCGCATTCTGTAATGCAGGCTTTTCACTTTTTTCAGGGAATTTCGTTGAATATTAGCGTGACTGGTTTTTGAACATCGTAATGTGTTTGCTTGTTATATGCAAAGGCGCCGGTTTCTTAGTGCTCTCTGAGATAAAGCGACAATTTCCTTGCAACCGTCGGACTTGTTTCCGGCTCAGCCTTCATTCAAGACTGGTAGTTTCCACTAAGGCAATTTTGCTCCTTTCCGGCAGTTTTATCATAATAGCGCTGGAATGGCATAACACTCTTGCGCCTTTATCCATTCAGGAGCGTTTCCTTGCGGGATTTTTTCAGTCTGTGACCGCAAGAACGGCAGGGTTCAACACGTTGCCGTCATGGTTCTTTTGATGACCGAACCTGGAGAGATTCCTTACGCTCAAGGTAGGGGAAAATTTCTGGAGCTTTTCTTCGAAGTAGTCAGCGCCTTCGGAACCGTGGGGCTTTCCACCGGAATCACGGGAGGTCTTACCCTAATGGGGAAGCTTGTCCTTATATTGGTGATGTTCGTTGGACGGCTTGGTCCTTTAGTGATTGCCCTGGCAGTAAGTAATCGCGGGACGCCCCGGTATTATTATGCAGAAGAAAACATCATTATCGGATGAAGTGATGGGTAAACAATTTGCTGTCATTGGACTTGGGAGTTTCTGTTATTATCTGGCCGTGCATCTGTATGAAAAGGGGCATGAAGTGCTTGCAATTGACAAGAAGCCGAAACCGGTGCAGGAAATCAAGGATAAGGTGAGTCGAGCCGTTGTTGCAGACGCAACGGACCGGAAGGCATTAGACGCTCTTGAGCTTAAAGAGATGGATGCTACCGTTGTCTGTATCGGTTCGATTCTGAGCGGTTCGATTCTGACTACCCTTAACCTGAAGGATATCGGGGCCAAACGTGTGCTCGCTATGGCCTTGAGCGAGGCGCATGGCCGCATTCTCGATAAAGTTGGGGCTTCCGAAGTCTTTTTCCCTGAAAAGGATATGGCTATTTTTTTGGGTGAACGTATCCATAACCCAAACATGCTCGATTATTTACCTTTTGTTGAAGGTTACAGTATTATCGAATCAGCTCCGCCCAAAAGATTTGCTGGCAAGTCCTTGCATGAGCTGGATCTTATAAATCAATATGGCATTCAGGTAGTTGCTATAAAAGAAAGAATTCCAGGCAAGGTTCATCTTATCCCCACCGCCCGATCCGTAATAAAGGAAAATGACATTCTGATCCTGCTGGGTCCAAACGATTCGCTTGATAAATTACTTGACATAGAGTCTTAACTTAACACTGTATATTTTTTTAATCCTACCTAAGATATTATTCTTTACTCTTCAAGGGATCCGTATGTTTTTAGAGCCATTTAAGGGCATCGCTAATTGTGAAGAATGGCAAAAGAAAAGCATTTTCCCTGCACTGTACAGGAAAAATTCATGCTTATCAGGATTTTTTCTCATTAAAATGAATCTCTCACTCTATTTACAAAACAAATAAATCTAGTAAAAGTTTTTTTAAAAATTGCAACTGTGAAATTCAGATCTACAGAGTTCTGGTTGACTCAGTCCAAAAGACATTAGAAATCAAACAAGAAGGAAACCTGCTGTGGAAAAAATAGTAATCACAACCGATCATGTGGATGAAAACTACCAGCTCATTGCGAGCCTTCGGCAATTGTTTCCCGAATGCGAAATCGAGATACTGCCAAGACAGACTAATAATCCGGAACAATTCTGTTCAGATTTGGAATACTCTAATAGGGACTGGAGGCAATATTAATCGTCTGGATAAGGCGAGAACGGGTGACAGAGAGGGTCTGGTATAGCTGAGACAGACCGCTTTTTACAAACCTGTTACAAGGACTATGGAGAAGAAAAACTATCTGGATCTAACCAACCTGATCCGGAGTATTCAGCGACTTGAAGGAAACCCTGACTGCTTTCGTAAGGCCCACGGACTCTGCGACAGGCCAGCCTGCGCTTGGCGCAAGTACTGCCTCGAAGAGACAGGAGCTGTTTCGTCTGAAGATGACGCGTTGCGAAGTGCTGAGAGTTACGATGAAAGCCACTTGAGTATAGAAAGGAGGATGTGTCATGGCACGGAATTTCAAGATATATGTTCACAGAAATAGCGAAAATGTGCATCTGAAATTAGTTGGCGATTTCGACGGGAGTTCAGCCCACGAATTGCTTAATTCCCTGAAAAGGAATTGTTGCAGAGCAGGGATGACCTTTGTACATACCAATTGTCTGAAACAGATACATCCTTTCGGCCGGGACGTATTTCGTAATAATTTTGGAATATTAAAAGGCATGTCCAATGCAGTCTTATTTACAGGAGAAGACGCCCCCCAATTGGTCCCGGAGAACAATAAATCCTGTCGTGTCATATGATGCCGGAATGCGGAAATCCATGTATTGCGTAAGGGTGCTCTTGAAACAAGTCTGTTTCGGCACAGGATAGGAGGTGGATAATGGATAAACCCGAAGACATTTTAAGAAGGCGATTGACAGTGAAAGGGCTTGGGGCCATAGCCATCCCCGCGTTTATGCGGAATATAGCCAATACCATTGCCGGTAATTCCTTGGCCGATCTTAGGCAGATAAACAGACAAATTCATCTCTTGGGGTGGGATGAATCTGAACTGGATTATTATACCTTGCAGCATATCTTAGCATGTCTTGAATCCGAGGCTCTGATATCTTTGTGACATTTCCAAATGGAGGAATATAATGAATAGAATCCTTGTTGCGGAAAGTGAGGAGTCGATCCAGAGGGTATATGCCGATGAGCTCACTCAGGAAGGATATGACGTAATTACAAGCAATGACGGTTCTCAGCTCATGGAGTTAATCGCCCAAAAGAAACCCGATCTTATTGTATTGGACCCTTGGCTGGGGAAACATAGCGGCCTCGATCTTTATCAGAATATCCAGAACGCCTATCGTAATCTGCCGATCATTTTATGCACGTTGTATCGCAGTTTTAAATACGACCCAGAGTATGTTGCTTACGGTTTTCACGTGGTCAGAAGCTCAGACTTGAGCGACTTGAAACTCAAAGTCAAAATGGCTATCGAAGTCAGCAGCCGAGTGCCACATCAAAATGACGCTTAGTAAAGATTTAGCAATGAGAGGGAATTATGAGTATTAAGAAACAATATCTTAAGAGTAAACCGGTATGCAAGGTCACATTCAGGCTGCCTAAAGAAGCAGCCGATTCAGCTAAGAGAGTTCAAGTTGTTGGTGATTTCAACGGCTGGGGAACAGATGGCCATCGTATGAAACGCCTGAAAAGTGGAGCGTTTACTACAACCATAGATCTTGACTTAAACAGAGAATATCAGTTTCGTTATCTGATCGATGGAACAAACTGGGAAAATGACTGGGATGCGGATAGATACGTGCCAACTATATATGGTGGTTCCGAAAACTCAGTGGTTGTCGTCTGATAACAAGGTATAGACAATGTACCGTTTGCAGAGTTTTCAAGTATTGCCGAAATATCCGGAACCACTCTCATTTATAGAGATATTATCCCGAAATCTCTGGTGGAGCTGGCAAACAGACGCAATAGAGCTTTTCAGGAGAATTGATCCGAAGCTCTGGGAAGACGTAAGACATAATCCTGTAGTTTTTTTGACCCGAATTCCTCAAAATCGCCTGGAAGAGTTGACAGCCGACAGCGGATTTCTATCTGACCAGCAGCGCCTTCAGGAACGTTTTGAAAGCATGGTTTGCGCTGATGCGGACGGATATCAATCTCCCAGTGGAAACCATGGAAGCATCGCCTATTTTTCCATGGAGTTTGGAATTCACGAGAGTCTCCCGCTATTTGCCGGCGGCCTCGGCATACTGGCGGGAGATTATCTAAAGGCCGCATCAGATATGGACCTGCCTTTAATAGGCATCGGCCTCCTGTACCGCTACGGCTATTTCAGACAATTCCTCGATCAGGAAGGATTGCAGCAGGAAGAGTATCCGGAAACCGATCTTTATCAACTTCCCATTGAAAGGGCCCTGGATCTTAAGGGAAAAGAGCTGGTCATAACCATAACCCTCCCTGGCGAGGAGATTCTCGCTGCGGTATGGAAAGTCATGATAGGCCGTGTTCCTCTTTACCTGTTAGACACAAACCTGCAGAACAATTCCTCCCCGGTTCGGGAAATCACTTCCAGGCTTTACCCGGGCGATCAAAAAAGGCGTCTTGTCCAGGAAATACTCCTCGGAATTGGCGGGATGCGGGGGCTTTCGGCCATGGGTATATTTCCCGCAATGATTCATTTAAATGAAGGTCATGCCGCTTTTGCCCTTCTGGAAAGGCTTTCTCAAGTTATCTCGATGCATAAGGTTGATTTGAAAACCGCTCTGGAAATCGTTTCGCGCACCACGGTTTTCACCACCCACACACCCATACCCGCCGCTCATGAAGAATATCCGGCTGATCTTGTAAAACCTTTTTTCCAGATACTGGAAGAGCATCTGGGGCTGAAAGAAGACAAGATTCTTGCATGGGGAAAAGCATCGGAATCCGATCCTGACGCCCCGTTCTCCCCTTTTGTCCTTGGGCTGCATATGGCGCAGCACTGCAATGGCATTAGCCGCCTGCACGGCCAGGTAGCAAGACGAATGTGGTCAGGCATCTGGCCAGGCCGGCCTGAAAAAGAAATCCCCATCTCGCATATCACAAACGGTGTTCACATCCCTACATGGGTTTCGGAACAGATTTCCACGCTTTTCGAACGGTATATCGGGCCAGAGTGGAACCTGCATCCCTGGAACCCGGATATGATAAAGCGAATTGACGATATTTATGATGAAGAACTCTGGCGGGCCCATGAAATGAGCCGTTCCCGTCTCATCCGCATGTGCCGTCAAATATTGGTAAAACAGTCTCAACGGCGCAATGCGCATAGAACCACTTTAGAAGACATGGAACGTATACTCGATCAGGACATCCTGACTATCGCTTTTGCCAAAAGATTCGCAACGTATAAACGGGCCTATCTTCTGTTTCAGGATCCGGGTCGCCTGGAAACGCTTGTCGCTTCGGACACCCATCCTGTTCAATTTATTTTTGCCGGAAAGGCTCACCCGAAAGATTGTGAGGGGAAAGATTTGATCAAACGTCTCATAGAGTTCGTCCGCATGCCGGAATTCCGCAGTCGAATCATTTTTCTCGAAGATTATGACATCCATATGGCGCGTCGCCTGGTAAGAGGAGCGGATGTTTGGCTAAACACCCCCAGGAGACCGTTTGAGGCCTGCGGCACATCCGGCATGAAAGCGGCTATCAACGGTGGGCTCAACGTGAGCGTTCTGGATGGATGGTGGTGCGAGGGGTATTCTGAAGACAGAGGCTGGCAAATAGGAGATGGCAAAGAACACCACGACCACGCGTACCAGGATGCTGTGGAGAGCCGGGCCCTTTACAATATACTAGAAAACGAAGTCATACCCTCCTTTTATGACAGAAAAAATGGCGATATGCCGATCAGATGGCTAAAAATGATGAAGGAGTCGATGAAGATGGCCATGATCGACTTTTGCAGTCACAGGATGGTTGGCGAATACGAAAAAAGATATTACCTTCCCGCAGCAAAACGA
>JAXHTA010000470.1:0-3047 GCA_034190285.1 Thermodesulfobacteriota bacterium
AAACAGGCGCAGGCGTGCGGAGGAGGAACTTGACCTTGAGCGACGGCAACTGCTCTCAATATTCGATAGCATTGATGAGCCTGTCTACGTCAGCGATCCTGAAACCTATGAATTGTTATACGTTAACGAGGCATTCAAAAAGCATTGGGGCGATGGAACAGGGCAAAAGTGTCACCAGGTCGTTCAACATACGGACTCGCCCTGTTCGTACTGTACCAACGATCTTATCTTTGGCGAGAACACCGGACGAGCTTACATATGGGAAGCCCGGAATGGGTCGGCCAACCGCTGGTTCCGCTGCTTTGACAAGGCCATTCGTTGGCCGGACTGTCGAATGGTCCGCTATGAAATGGCCATTGATATCACCGAGCAAAAGCGGGCCGGGGAAGCAAAGGAAAAACTCGAAGCGCGCCTCCAGCGTGCCGAGAGAATGGAGGCAATCGGCATTCTGGCTGGAGGCGTTGCCCATGACCTCAACAATATTCTAAGTGGTATTGTGAGTTATCCGGACCTGCTGCTGATGAAGCTGCCAAAGGACAGCGAACTGAGAGAACCAGTCCTGACTATACAAAGGTCGGGACAGAAGGCAGCTGACGTCGTGCAGGACTTGTTGACCCTGGCAAGAAGAGGGGTAACTATCACAGAGGTAGTTAACTTGAATAACATAATTACCGGTTATTTGAGTTCTCCTGAACACGAAAGACTGAAGGCGTTTCACCCCACCGTTGAATTTGACGCTGACCTTGAAACGGACCTGTTGAATAATGTAGGTTCACCTGTTCATCTTTCAAAGGCTGTTATGAATCTGGCTGCAAATGCGGCGGAGGCGCTGGCCGAAGGGGGAAAGGTGATTATGTCAACAAGAAACCTATACATAGACAGACCAATAAATGGGTATGACGAAGTAAAAGAAGGAGACTATGTGGCCTTAAGCGTTAAGGATAACGGGATTGGTATCTCTGCTGATGATCTTGAAAGGATTTTTGAGCCTTTTTATTCCAGCAAGGTAATGGGGAGAAGCGGAACCGGACTGGGCACGGCAGTCGTCTGGGGAACGGTAAAGGACCACAATGGGTATATTGATATTGAGAGCGAAGAGGGTAAGGGCACGACATTCACGTTCTACCTGCCGGCGACAAGAGAAGAGATAGCGACAGAAAAATCCATATCGTCCTTTGGAGATTATATGGGTAAGGGGGAGTCGGTTTTGGTTGTGGATGATATAGAGGAGCAAAGGGAAATAGCGTCGGGAATTCTAACAAGTCTGGGCTATTCCGTCTCATCCGTCTCGAGCGGGGAAGAAGCGGTTGACTATGTAATGAACAATTCAGTGGATTTGTTGGTCTTGGATATGGTCATGGATAACGGAATTGATGGGCTTGAGACATATAAGAGAATTATCGAATTGCATCCCGGGCAGAAGGCTGTGATAGTGAGCGGA
The DNA here is from genome assembly GCA_034190285.1 of Thermodesulfobacteriota bacterium. Lineage (GTDB taxonomy): Bacteria > Desulfobacterota > DSM-4660 > Desulfatiglandales > Desulfatiglandaceae > JAXHTA01. The sequence continues at coordinate 1,442 of JAXHTA010000470.1, forward strand.
TTTTCAGAGTCCGATCGTGTGAGGGAGGCCCAGGGTTTGGGTGCGGGGCCTTACGTAAAAAAGCCATATGTCCTGGAGAAGATAGGTCTGGCAGTCAGGTCTGAATTGGACAATCATTAACATTTCGGCATTGCCCTGTTTCTTTCAATGGATGGGCACTACCTAACGGCCGGGCGATCAATCAGGCAATAGAAAGGAGGTGATGGGTGTTTTCTTAAATAGATTCTGTAGATTTGAATAGTTGGCAGCGTGTCAGTTTTTGGATAGTTACGAGTGATTTGCAACAGGCTTCGGAATGACACAGGATCTAACGGCAACAGTCCTATTCCCGTGAACGTTTGGGACGTTGGGTCTCTACTTGTATGTTGGCTACTGAACTCTTTGAATTGTTAGTCTGCATCGGCCATAGGGATGCAGGAAAACCATGAAGAACTCGTAGAAAATGTATCGTGGGTCCAATGATTTTGAAAACCAAGTATAACGTATTGAAGGAGAAAAGGATGAAAGAACAAATGAAGAAGGTCTTTAGTTTACCTGCTTGTGTTGCTATAGCGTTGCTGTTGTTTGCTCAGAGTGGCTTCTGTCTTGATGATTGCTTCAAATACCAGTATGCCAGGCAAGATACGATTATGACGTATGGTTGGGATATGGTAAAGGCCTTTGAAGCTGACGGAAAGGAGGGCCTTAATCTGCAGAGTAGATGGCCCACTGTGAATCTTGAATTATCAACCGACGGGGAAAAGAGACGCTTCGGCACAACGGGCCTGGAGCAGGCTCAAAGGGCGTATCTCAGCAGGCATTATGATGGTTCTACCATGAGGATGTTTGTATTTATGCGTATAGTTCATGCCGGCGGCGAGAGAAACATTCTGGGATGGAGGGCTGAATTGAACCCCAAAATGCCTGCAGAATACATTAATCCAGATTTCCCGGAGGATAAGAAAAAAGGCGAGGATTGGGACTTGCTGATCCACTGGGTAGGGCCTGCCGACATCAGGGGGACCGGAATACTTATCCGAAGCTATAACAACAAGGAAATGGATAACGACACGTGGGTCTGGTTTCCCTCCCTCAGGAAGGCGAGGAGGCTAACACCTTCCAACGGAGATGATATGGTCGCCGGCGCGGACTTGACCTTTGCCGAGGGTTTTCTTCTGCGACTGACCGATGAGACACATCAGATCATCGGGGAGACTTCTTACAGGGGGTTCTTGCCCGTAGACTATTACGAAGGCCTTTATGTTTTGGACAAATACGGCCCCGGCACTGAAGAATACGTGGGGTTCTGCAAGAACAAGGTGGCCCAGCGCAGGGATTGCTGGGTAGTGAGGGCTAAGTCCAAAAGTGGAGGATATGGCGATTGGTATGATACCAGGATAGTGTTTATTGACAAAGAGTGGGGCTGTGAATATGGCTGGGAGATTTACGACCACAAAGGACGTATGATGAAGAGCACGGAGTGGTGGCACAGGAGGGCTACCGACTATAACGGTAAACCCTGTATGGCATGGGTAAACCTCCTCGAAATAGCCAATTTCGAGGATCGTGGGTACAATTACATCTTTGCGCCTGAGACCAACTTCGGCTGCCCGGTGCCTTCTTCATG